>NZ_JBEPBF010000047.1:0-66986 GCF_040298985.1 Streptomyces sp. NPDC001093
ACCACCTCTCCGGCGGCCGCTCCGCGTGGAACGTGGTCACCTCCTGGGACGCCTTCACCGGCGAGAACTTCCGCCGCGGCGGCTTCCTGCCGCAGGAGGAGCGCTACTCGCGCGCCAAGGAGTTCCTGGCTACGGCGAACGAGCTCTTCGACTCCTGGCACGGCGAGGAGATCGTCGCCGACCAGGCGACCGGCGTCTTCCTGCGCGACGCGAAGGCCGGCTCCTTCGTCCACAGCGGCCAGCACTTCGACATCCACGGGCAGTTCAACGTCCCGCGCTCCCCGCAGGGACGCCCGGTGATCTTCCAGGCCGGTGACTCCGACGAGGGCCGCGAGTTCGCCGCCTCCAGCGCCGACGCCATCTTCAGCCGGTACGCCACCCTGGAGGGCGGCCGGGCCTTCTACACGGACGTCAAGAACCGCCTCGCCAAGTACGGCCGCCGCCACGACGAACTGCTCATCCTGCCCGCCGCGAGCTTCGTCCTCGCCGACACGGACGAAGAGGCCGGAGAACTGGCCAAGGAGGTGCGCCGACAGCAGGTCAGCGGCGCCACCGCCCTCAAGCACCTGGAGTTCGTCTGGAACCGGGACCTGTCCTCCTACGACCCTGAGGGCCCGCTGCCCGACATCGACCCCGACGTCAGCGACGACCACATCTCCAAGGGCCGCGCCCAGGTGCGCATGTACCGCGACCCGCTGGCCACCGCCCGCGAGTGGCGCGAGCTGGCCGCCGCCAACAACTGGTCCATCCGCGACCTCGTCATCGAGACCGGCAACCGGCAGAACTTCATCGGCTCCCCGGCGACCGTCGCCCGGACCATCAACGAGTACGTCCAGGCGGACGCGAGTGACGGCTTCATCCTCGTCCCGCACATCACCCCCACCGGCCTGGACGACTTCGCCGACAAGGTCGTGCCGCTCCTACAGGAACAGGGCGTCTTCCGCACCGACTACGAGGGCCCTACCCTCCGCCACCACCTCGGCCTCGCCCACCCTGACGACACGCGGGGCGAGGAGCGGGTGGCATCGTGAAATTCCTCGCCATCACACTCATCGTGCACCGCCCGGATCCCATCACCGGGGTACAGAAGCCGACCCACGACCGCTTCCGCGAGGTCCTCGACAACGCGCTGCTCGCCGAGGAGCTGGGCTTCGACGGCTTCGGCGTGGGGGAGCGCCACGAGCGGCCGTTCATCTCCTCCTCACCGACCGTCGTACTCAGCCATGTGGCCGCCCTGACGAAGCGGATCCGCCTGTTCACGGCCGTCACGACGCTCAGCCTGCTGGACCCGGTCCGGGCGTACGAGGACTACGCCACCCTCGACCACCTGTCCAACGGGCGCCTCGACCTGATCATCGGCAAGGGCAACGGCGCCGCTCAGCGCGACCTGTTCCACGTCACGCCCGAGGACCAGTGGGACCGCAACGCCGAGAGTTACGAGGTCTTCCGGAAGATCTGGCGCCAGGACAAGGTCACCGCCGACACCCGCTTCCGTCCCTCGCTGACGGACGCCGAGGTGTGGCCGCGGCCGTATCAGCAGCCGGTCCGGGTCTGGCACGGCAGCGCGACCAGCAAGGAGTCGGTCGACCTGGCCGCCCGCTACGGCGACCCGCTCTTCTCGGCGAACGTCACCAACCACATAGAGCCGTATGCCGAGTTGATCCGCCACTACCGCGAGCGGTGGGAGCACTACGGCCACGACCCGGCGCAGATCACCGTCGGCGCGGGCACGGCGGGCATCTACGTCGCCCCCACCTCGCAGGAGGCGATGGCCGCGTACCGGCCGGTCTTCGAGTCCAATCTGGCGTTCTTCAAGAAGGGCGGCCTGCCGGTCGTCTTCGAGACCCTGGAGGACTTCGTCGAACGCAGCTCCGCTCTGATCGGCAGCCCGCAACAGGTCATCGACAAGGTGCACCGCTACCACGAACAGTTCGGGCACACCGTGCTCCACCTGCACGCCGACGCGAGCGGGCTGACGGAGTCCCAGCACCGTGCCTCCCTCGAGCTGTTCCAGTCCAAGGTCGCCCCCGTGCTGCGCCGCGAGATCCCGGACCCGCCGTTCGTGTGGGGACCCGTGCTTCCGGCGCCACCGCTCACCCAGGAGTCCGTCCATGTCTGATATTGCCCTCGGCGTTCTCGACCTGGTCCCGATCCCCTCCGGCTCGACGGCAGCCGATGCCCTGCGCAACTCCATCGACCTCGCACAGCAGGCCGAGCGCTTCGGATATGCCCGCTACTGGTTCGCCGAGCACCACCTCAATCCGGGCGTGGCCGGCACGTCCCCCGCAGTCGTCCTGGCCCTGACCGCATCCGCCACCTCCACCATCCGGCTCGGTTCCGGGGCCGTGCAGCTCGGGCACCGCACGGCGCTGTCCACCGTGGAGGAGTTCGGCCTGCTCGACGCGCTGCACCCGGGCCGGTTCGACCTGGGCCTGGGCCGCTCGGGCGGCCGCCCGCCGGGACAGCCGGCCGCACCGTTGCCGACGGCGACCCCGGTCGTCGACGGCCGCACCCCGAACGGCCTGTTGATCCCGCCCCGCTTCTCCTTCGAGCATCTGCTCGGGTCACCCCGCATCGCGCTGCAGCGCAGGCTGCTTCTCCTGCCGGGCGCCGAGTCACAGGACTACGCCGAGCAGATCGACGACATCCTCGCCCTGCTCGCCGGCACCTACCGCTCCCCGGAGGGCGTCGAGGCGCACGTCGTGCCGGGGGAGGGCGCCGACGTGGAGGTGTGGATCCTGGGCAGCAGCGGTGGTCAGAGCGCCGCTGTCGCGGGCCGCAACGGTCTGCGGTTCGCGGCGAACTACCACGTCAGCCCGGCCACGGTCCTGGAGGCGGTGGAGGGTTACCGGTCCTTCTTCCAGCCTTCCGAGTTCCTCGACAAGCCGTACGTCAGCGTCTCGGCGGACGTCGTCGTCGCCGAGGACGACGCCACCGCCCGCGCACTCGCCACCGGCTACGGCCCGTGGGTCCGCAGCATCCGCACCGCCGAGGGCGCCATCGAGTACCCGACGCCGGAGGAAGCGCGCGCCCACCCATGGACCGACGAGGACCGGGCCCTCGTCCAGGACCGCCTGGACACCCAGTTCGTCGGCTCACCAGGCCGGGTGGCCGACCAGTTGGAACAGCTCCAGGAGGCCACGGGCGCCGACGAGTTGCTCATCACGACCATCACCCACGACCACACGGACCGGGTCCGTTCGTACGAACTGTTCGCGGAGGAATGGCGCCGACGGGGTCACTCCTTCCAGTCGGGCTGATGTTCGGGAGGACTTCAGTCCCCACATCGAGGTGCTTGAACCGATGGACAAACATGACGACTTGGCCGAGCCTGGCGCTTGCACAGTCGCCCGGTACCGATCAGCCCGATGCCAGTGCGCGGAGGAGAAGAGCCAGTGACTGTTGCGGGCTCTGTCCCGTGGTGTCGACGACGACGCGCTCGCGGTACCACGGCTCGTACTCCCGGTCGACGACCTGCTGCCGGTCCGGCAGCGGCAGATCTGGAATGTCGGCCGACCGCGAGGTCACGCGGCGCCGGTGCTCCGCCGTATCCGAGCACACCACCTCCACCTCGACGACACGCACCCCGCCCTGACGGCCGTGTCCCGCCAGGCGTCACGCGTCACACTCAGCGGATTGACCGATTCCGCGATCACGGTCAGCCCCTGCCGCAGATGTTCCTCGGCCAGGGCATATCCGACGGTGTAGCCCACGGGACCAACCGGGTGCCGGGCCGCCCCGGAGCGGACGATCGCCTGCTCGATGGTGTCGACCCTCAGATGGACCGCACCGATCCGGGCCGCCAGGAGACGGGCGAGCGTGGTCTTGCCGGTGCACGGGCGGCCACCCATGACGATGAGCACAGGATCATCCCTCCGTCAGCCGCCGCGAAGAAGCGCCGCACGCCTGGGCGTTGCGCACGAAGAGCTCGTGCAGGTCGCGGACCGCCCGCGGAACGGAGCCGGAATGGCGGCGCTGCAGTACCAGCAGTACGTCGGTCGCATCTCCCGCGAGCGGCCGCACAGTGATCGCGCCCCGTCGCTCCAGCGGGTCGCCGACGACGCTGAAGTCCGGCAGCACCGTGGCCCCCAGCCCCTCGGCCACCATCAGTTTGCCCATCTCCGCGCCGTCGGTGGAGTACGAGAAGGACGGAGTCCGGCCGCGGAGCAGCCGGTGCACGAAACGGTGCATCACATAGCCGGATCGCATCACGACCAGCGGCTCGGCCAGGAGACTGTCCGCGTCCACCGCATCAAGGGCCGCCAGCGGACTGTCCGGACGCACGCACACCACCGGCCGGCCGCAGAGCAACTCCGTCGTCTCGAAGCCGGGCGGAATGTCGTCGCCCCGGAGGTAGTTCACCAGTCCCAGGTCGAAGGCGCCCTCCAACAGGCCGCGGTGGATGTCGGCCTGCTGCGCGCCGACCAACTCCACCTGGGTGACCGGGTGCGAGGCCCGGAACTCGCGCACGGTCGGGATGACCAGCGGCACGGTAGCCGTGTTCACCGTGCCGAGCCGGACCATGCGGCTGATGCGGTACTGGTCGCCGGCCGCGCCGCGCAGCCGGTCGACCGCGTCCAGCACGCTCATGATGTGCGGCAGCAGCTCGCGTCCCTCGTCGCTGATCTTCGCCCCGGACCGCTTGCGCTCCAGCAGGTCCACGCCGAGCTCGCGCTCCAGATTGCGTACGGTCTCGCTGAGCGCCGGCTGGGACAGGTGCAGTTCCTCGGCGGCGCGCCGCAGCGAACCGAGCCGTGTGACGGCAGCGATGTATTCGAGCTGTTCGATACGCACGAACAGGAGGCTGCGCCCTCCCGGGACCGGGTTCAAGGGAATCCCTGTCACAACCTCGTGAATACCGACTCTCACCATGTGGAATCACATCCGGGCATTCTTGACCGGCCGGACTCCCTCCTGGTTCGATCGGTGGCATGAAGCGACAGGACCTCACGCGGCGACTCCACGTCGACCTTGCGCGTGTTTCCAGCGCCTTCTGTCGCTGTCGGGTCTGAGCGCACCCGAGGGAAACCCTCCCACCCGCTCCCTCTGTGACTTCCTTCCGTGAATTCCGGTCCCGGCTCATTTCCGTCGTGACGACGGCTTTCCCGGAAACCCCGCTCCAGCGTGCCTGAATTCCGCGGAGCTCATTCGTCCTGCCCGCGCAGCATTCTCCTGCCAGGAGTTCCCATGCCCGCATCCTCCGCATACCCCGGATCCGATCCCGTCCGCTTCGCCTACTGGGTGCCGAACGTCAGTGGCGGTCTGGTCACCAGCACCGTCGAGCAGCGCACCGACTGGGGCTACGACTACAACCGCGAACTCGCCGTCCTCGCCGAGAACAACGGCTTCGACTACGCGCTCAGCCAGGTCCGTTACATGGCCAGCTATGGCGCCGAGTACCAGCACGAGTCCACCAGCTTCAGCCTCGCCCTGCTGCTCGCCACCCAGCGGCTGAAGGTCATCGCCGCCGTCCACCCCGGCCTGTGGCACCCGGGCGTCCTCGCCAAGCTCGGCGCCACCGCCGACCACCTGTCGAACGGCCGCTTCGCCGTCAATGTCGTCAGCGGCTGGTTCAAGGGCGAGTTCACCGCGCTGGGCGAGCCCTGGCTGGAGCACGACGAACGCTACCGGCGCTCCGAGGAGTTCATCCGTGCCCTGCGGAAGATCTGGACCGAGGACCACGCCGAGCTCGCCGGTGACTTCTACCGGTTGCGCGACTTCTCCCTCAAGCCCAAGCCGCTGAACACCCCCGAGCGTCCGCACCCGGAGATCTTCCAGGGCGGCAACTCCACCGCCGCGCGCGCCATGGCCGGCCGCGTCTCCGACTGGTACTTCTCCAACGGCAAGGACTTCGACGGCGTCACCGAGCAGATCAATGACGTTCGTGCCTCAGCCGTCCAAGCGGGCCGTACGGCACCGAAGTTCGGCCTCAACGGGTTCCTCATCGCCCGCGACACCGAGGCCGAGGCCCGCGAGACGCTCCGTGAGATCGTCGCCAAGGCCGACACGCAGGCCGTGCACGGCTTCCGCGACGCCGTCCAGCAAGCCGGTCCGTCCACCGGCGACGGCAAGGGCATGTGGCAGGACTCGACGTTCGAGGACCTCGTCCAGTACAACGACGGCTTCCGCACCGGCCTGATCGGCACCCCCGAGCAGATCGCCGAACGGATCGTCGCCTACAAGCGGCTCGGCGTCGACCTCTTCCTCCTCGGCTTCCTGCACTACCTGGAGGAGGTCGAGTACTTCGGCAAGCGGGTGCTGCCCCTGGTGCGCGAACTGGAGGCACAGGAAGCCGCGTCCGAGCCCGCCGCCGCCCACGCCTGACCGCGGCCCGCACACGAAACGACGAACCGAAAGGTCCTCCCATGGCCACTGTCCTGTCCGTCTCCGGAAGCCCCTCCGCCACCTCCCGCACCGCTCGGCTGCTGCGCCACCTGGACGAGCGGCTCATCGCGCAGGGGCACGAGGTGATTGCGCTGGACGTTCGTACCCTGCCTGCCGAGGCGCTGCTCGGGGCCGACTTCGCTCACCCGGCGATCGTCCGGGCCACCGCCCTGTTCGAGCAGGCGGACGGGGTGGTGATCGGTACCCCCGTCTACAAGGCCGCCTACTCCGGACTGCTGAAGTCCCTGCTCGACCTGCTCCCGCAGTACGCCCTGGCGGGCAAGACGGTCCTCCCGCTGGCCACCGGCGGCACCACCGCCCACGTCCTGGCCATCGACTACGCCCTGCGCCCGGTGCTGGCCTCCATGGGGCCTGCGCACATCACGCCGGGCTGGTTCACGCTCGACAAGGACATCACGGTGGGCGAGGACGGCACGCTGACCGTCGCGCCGGGATCGGCCGAGGCTCTGGCGCAGCTCACGGACCAGTTCTCGTCCGCGCTGGGCGGGCGGACGACACTGCTGGCGGCCGCCGGATGAGCGCCGCGCACGTCATCGCGGACGACGCCGAGGCCCTTGCCGTGGCCGCGGAGCTGGCCGCGGACTTCCGCAAGGGCGCCGCCGAGCGGGACGCGCGGCGCAGGCTCCCGCACATGGAGCTGGAGCGGCTGTCCGCCTCCGGGCTGCTCGCCGTGACCGTGCCCGCCCGGTTCGGCGGCGCGGACATCCGTGCGGACACGCTCGCCGAGATCTTCCGAGTGCTGGCCGCCGCCGATGCCAGCCTGGCCCAGATCCCGCAGAGCCACTTCGTGTACGTCAACGTGCTGCGCCGGCAGGGGACCGACGAGCAGCAGGAGTTCTTCTTCGGCGAGGTACTGGCCGGCAAGCGGTTCGGCAACGCCCAGTCCGAGGCGGGCACCCAGCACGTCCAGGACATCCGCACCCGCCTCGCCCGGCTCCCGGACGGGTCGTACGTCCTCGACGGCGTCAAGCACTACTCCACCGGCGCGCTGTTCGCCCACTGGATCCCCGTCCTCGCCCGCACCGAGGACGACACCCTGCACGTGGCGTACGTCCCGCGCGACGCGCCCGGCCTCACGGTCGTGGACGACTGGGACGGCATGGGACAGCGCACCACCGCCAGCGGAACCGTCCGCCTGGAGTCGGTGCCCGTGCCCGCCGACCGGGTCGTGCCGCACCACCTCACCTTCCAGGGGCCCCAACTCCACGGTGCGGTGGCTCAGTTGCTGCATGCGGCCATCGACGCCGGGATCGCCTCCGGGGCGCTGGCCGAGGCGGTGGAGTTCGTCCGTACGAAGAGCCGCCCCTGGTTCGAGAGCGCCGCCGAGGGGCACGCGACCGCCGCGGAGGATCCGCTGCTGATCCAGCGGTTCGGCGAACTGGCGATCAGAGAACGGGCTGCCGAAGCGTTGCTTCGCGAGGCCGCCCGCGCGGTCGACGACGCCCGCGCCGACCTGACCGACGACTCGGCCGCCGAGGCCTCGATCGCGGTGGCCACCGCAAAAGTGACGGCGGCCGAGGCGGCCGTGGAGGTCGCAAGCGCCCTCTTCGAGGTCTCCGGCACCCGCTCGGCCCTCGACTCCCTGGGACTGCACCGCCATTGGCGCGACGCGCGCACCCACACCTTGCACGACCCGGCCCGCTGGAAGGTCCAGCACATCGGCCGTTACGTGCTCAACGGCACCAAGCCGCCCCGGCACGGCCTCCTCTGACGAACGCTGACGAACACCGATCGGAGCCCCCACGTGTCCCTCACCTTCCACTGGTTCCTGCCCACCAACGGCGACAGCCGCCACGTCGTCGGCGGCGGCCACGGCACCCCCGCCACGCAGTCCGGGCGCGACCGGCCGCCGACGGTCGCCTACCTGAGCCAGATCGCCCGAGCCGCCGAGGACCTCGGCTTCGTCGGAGCTCTCACGCCGACCGGCGCGTGGTGCGAGGACGCGTGGCTGACCACCGCCATGGTCAGCCAGAACACCGAGCGCCTGAAGTTCCTCGTCGCCTTCCGCCCCGGCTTCGTCTCGCCGACGCTCGCGGCGCAGATGGCCTCCACCTTCCAGCGGCAGACCGGCGGACGGCTCCTGCTCAACGTCGTCACCGGCGGCGAAAGCCACGAGCAGCGGGCCTACGGGGACTTCCTGGACAAGGACGCGCGGTACCGCCGTACCGGCGAATTCCTGGAAATCGTCCGGGGGTTGTGGGAGGGCAAGACCGTCGACCTCGCCGGCGAGCACCTCCAGGTCGAGGACGCCCGCCTGGCCCGGGTGCCCGACCCGGTGCCCGAGGTGTACTTCGGGGGCTCCTCGCCGATCGCCGGAGAAGTTGCCGCCAGGCATGTCGACGTCTACCTCACCTGGGGTGAGCCGCCCGCCGCCGTCGCGCAGAAGGTCGCCTGGATCAGGGCGCTGGCCGCGAAGGAGGGTCGCAGCGTCCGCTTCGGAATCCGGTTGCACGTCATCACCCGCGACACCTCCGAGCAGGCCTGGGCCGAGGCGGAGCGGCTGCTGGCGGGCTTCGATGCGGAGACTGTGCGGCAGGTTCAGGCCGGGCTCGCCCGCAGCGAGTCGGAGGGACAGCAGCGGATGCTGGCCCTGCATGGGGGTGGGAGCCGGGACGGGCTGGAGATCCATCCCAACCTGTGGGCGGGCATCGGTCTGGTGCGGGGTGGGGCGGGGACCGCCCTGGTCGGCAGCCACACCGAGGTTGCCGAGCGGATCAAGGAGTACGCCGCGTCGGGGATCGAGGAGTTCATCTTCTCCGGGTATCCGCATCTGGAGGAGGCGTACTGGTTGGGCGAGGGCGTGCTGCCGAAGCTTCAGGCGCAGGGTCTGTGGCGGCACCCGTACGGGCAGCAGGTGGCCCCCGCCGCCCAGGTCCCCTTCGCCGGTGCCGGGAGCGCGCGATGACCCATGTGATCGCCGACGACACCGGCCCCGCTCCCACGGAGGCGCCGAGGTTCGACGGCTTCGACCTCGCCTACGTCACCACCCCTGGCTCCTTCGCCGACTTCGTCGACCTCGTCGTCCCGGAACTGGGCAGCCGCGGCAGGATCGCGGCCCCGTCCGGCGGCGCCACGCTTCGCGAACGCCTCCACAGCGCGGCCGGCAGCTCCCGGATCAGGGACGATCACCCGGCCGCCCGCCATCGTGAACTCGCCATCCGGAAGCGTGAATCAGCCGGCACACAGCAGCCTTCCTGGTTTTCCTATCGAATTATTAGGCCCGCACTCCGGGCTCGTACCGACGCCAGGTGTGCCTCGTACTCATGACGCAGCCACTCGGACGATCTTCGGTTCGGACCGCAGATCGGCGGTGCGCTCGGGCATCGCCCTGATCGCCACTTCGTCCTGGCTCAGCGAAACCGCCACACGCTCGTCGCGCGGAGCAGCGACGCTCGTGCGGACGTCCATCGGTCCGGATGCACTCTGGTCGAGTACACCTTTGGCGGCGGGTCATCGAGGAGTAGGTCGATCGCTTTCGCCGGGGAGGAAGGGCTGACAGGGGGCAGGCTCCGGCTGTTCCGCATTTCGTCGACATGCCGGTGGGTCGATGGCCATATCTGATCGGTGAGTACGCAGCGCGGCTGGGCGCCCGGTACCCGTCAACCGCCCTGCTCGATGCTCTTGCGTTGCCCATGCCAAGCCTCTATAACGTGTCCTGCAGGTATCGGCGGGGATGGCCGGAAATGGCAGTTGCCGCCGACCAGGGGGGATCCTCGGCTCCGTCGCGATCGGCATCAATGCCCGCAGACCGACGGAGACCGAACCATGACCGACGACGCATATCGTGCTGCCCTGACCCGTCTGGCCGTCGACCCGGCCTTCCGTGCCGAGCTCGACGGCGACACCGACGAGGTGGCGCGAAGACTCGGCCTGTCGCCCGCGCAGGTCGCCGAACTCCGTTCCCTCCGCGTAGAGTCCGGCAGCGACGGGGGACCGGCCGCTCTCGATCCTCGGCTGTCCAAGTCGTCCCTGTTTTTCGGAAGCGCGGCGCATGCGCTGGCGCACCACGGCGTCCCGGTCGACCACGCCGTATCAACCGACCACGACGTCCCGGCGGACCAGGTCTCCCGCGACCACGACGCCGGGGGCCCGGCCTCCGCCGGCCACTCGTCGGAGCTGCCGGATCCCGCCGCGGGTCAGGAGGGCGTCGGCGATGTCGACGTGGCGTCGACCGGCTCCCACAGTCTGCTCGGCGGCCCGCTGCTGGACCGGTCGCCCGTCGAATCGGCCGGTGGGCAGGGACAGTTCGGAGAGTTCGGCGGCTTCGGCGGTTTTGACGAGCACGGGAACGCGGGTACGGGCGCGGACCTCGGCGGGCTCGGTGGGCAGGTCGGCGGGGGTGCCGAAGGGGGGTTCGGTGACTTCGGCGCCGGGGGCGACGGCGGGTTCGGCGGAGCCGAGGGAGGCTTCGGCGGGTTCGGCGGCGGTGCCGACGGTGGCTTGGGTGACGGGGGGCTGGGCGCTGGTGGGTTCGGCGATGGTGGGTTCGGTGGCGGCGGTCTCGGTGACGGTGGGTTCGGTGATCTCGGTGGCCATGGCGGCTTCGGCGGTGCCGGTGGGGACGGCGGCTTCGGCGGTGTAGGCGGTGAAGGCGGCAGTGACGTCGGCCACTTCGGTCACGGGGGCATCTACGACCGCGACGGCGGCGATGGCGGCGGTGACAGCGGTGGCGGTGGTGGTGAGGGTGGTGGTGACCCGGAGAACACCGATCGTCCCAGTGGTGGCGGTGGTCATGGTGGCGGTGACGGTGGTGGCGGTGGTGGTGAGGGTGGTGGTGACCCGGAGAACACCGATCGTCCCAGTGGTGGCGGTGGTCATGGCGGCGGTGACGGTGGGGGCGACGGAAACGGCGGAGGCAGCCAGGAGAACATCGGTCGGCGTCCCGGCGGTATCGGTGAGCCCGGCGGTGGTAATCGCATCATCGTCCAGGGTGGCCTGCCCGCCTCGGGCGAGGGTGGCAGCGGTGATCACATCATCGTCCAGGGAGGCCTGCCCGCCTCCGGCCTCGGAAACGCCGCCACGCACCTGCCGGACTCCGGCCCCGCCGCGGAAGCCGACGCAGGCTTCGACGGAGGAACGTTCGCCAGCGGTTCCGGCGCGGGCTGAGCCAGCGCATGCTCTGCCACGTCTGCCGCGTCCACGTGCGGCGCGACTTCCCGTACTGCCTGCACTGCGGCACCCCGCGTCGGGGTGCCGCACCGACGTCGTACGCCGCGCCCCAGCTGCGCGGCCTCGACGACCCCACCCTGCTCGTCGCGTTGACCGGACCTGTCACCATGCTGGGCCGGGGCGAGGACAACGACGTCGTCCTGTCCGACGGCAGCGTCTCGCGCCGTCACGCCCGCATCGTCCGCACCGCCGAGGGCTTCCGGATCGAGGACCTGGACTCCTTCAACGGCACCGCGGTCGGCGGTGTCGAGCTGCACGGCGGAGCGGCCGGTCTCGCCGACGGCACCGAGCTGTCCGTCGGTGACGTACGCCTGGTGTTCGAGCAGCCCCGCGACGCCCGGATCGGCTCCCGCACGATGGTCGTCGGCACCCAGCTGACCCATCTGCCCACCGCCGGACAGGAGGAGGCCCCGGAGGCGAACGGCCCGCTCACCGCGCGTCCCCGACGGCGTTCCGGCTGGGCCCTCAAGCAGGTCCCCACCGAACGCGGCGCCCCCCGCTGGGTGCTCAGCAGCACCCGCACCGGCCGCTATCTGGAACTGGACGAGCGCCAGGTTTTCCTCTGGCACGCCGTCGACGGTGACAACACCCTACGGGACCTGCTGTTCGCCTACGCCGACCGCTACGGCGAACTCGCCCTGCCCCGAATCGAGTCCGCGTTGGCCGCGTTCGCGGAAGCCGGGTTGCTGCGCAGCCTGCCCGGCCGGCCGGAGGAGGAACGGCCGAACGGCTGGCGGCGTGCGGCCAGTGCCGCGTACCGGGCGCTACTCAAGCTGGAGGTGTCCGTCCCAGGCCTCGACCGACTGGTGACCCGGCTCTACCGGGCCTTCGGCTGGCGGCTGTTCACCCGGACCGGGGTGCTGCTCGCCTGGCTGTCGGTCGCCGGCGGCCTCGTTGCGTTCCTCGCCGCCCAGGGTCGGTACCACCTGCTGGACTTCGGCGGATCGGGCGTGTGGGGCCCGGTCCTGCTGGCCGCCGGATATGTGACCGCGCTTCTCGTCCACGAGCTGACGCACGCGCTGGCCGTGAAGTCGTACGGCCGCAAGGTCCGGCGCGGCGGGTTCCTGCTGATGATGGGCATGCCGTTCGCGTTCGTGGACACCAGCGACATGTGGTTCGGCTCCCGCTGGTCACGGATCGTGGTGGCCCTGTCCGGGCCGCTGTCCACGGCGGCGCTGGCCGGCTGGTGCGCCACGGGGGCGGCCCTGCTGCCCGCGGGACCCGTCTCGGCCATCCTCTACCACCTGGCCTTCGGCCTCTACCTGAACACCCTCTACAACTTCAACCCGCTGATGCCGCTGGACGGTTACCAGGCGCTGACCGATGCCCTGCGGGTGCCACGGCTGCGCGAGGAGGCGAGCGCCTACTTCCGCACGGGCCTGTGGCGAGACCTGCGCGCGGGCAACCGGCCCGGCCCGCGCCAGGCGGGCATGGCCGCCTACGGCCTCGCGGTCGTCGTGGGCACCTACGGGTTCCTCGCCCTCGCCCTGCTGGCCTGGCGCTCCCGGATCGGCGACCTGCTCGAGGGCCGGCTGGCCGAGCCGTGGACCACGGTGATCGAGGCGGCCGTGGTCGCCCTGGTCGCCTTCCCGGTGTGGGCCGCGCCCGTGCGCTGGCTGCTGCGCCGGGTACGGCGCCGGCGGGGCGCGAAGGACGTACCGCAGGGCGCCGGGCTCCCCGCGCCGGTGGAGGGCACGGCATGACCCAGGACGGCATGACCCAGAACACGCACGCCGACGGCGGCTGGGCCGTACCCGGCTACGAGGCCGTCCGCACGCTCGGCGAGGGAGCAGGCGGCCGGGTCGTCCTCGCCCGGCACACCGCGACCGGCGTGCCCGTCGCCATCAAGTACCTCAGCGAGCGCCTGTGCACGGACCGGGAGTTCCTGGCCCGTTTCCGGGCCGAGGCCCGGCTGCTCGGCGAGCTGCGGCACCCGTGCGTGGTGCGGCTGTACGAGTACGTCGAGGCCCGCGCCGGTGCCGCGATCGTGATGGAGGCCGTCGACGGCGTCAGCCTGCGCCACCTGCTGCGCCGGCACGGGGCGACCGGCCCCGAGGCCGCGCTCGTCCTGCTCAAGGGTTCCCTGCTCGGACTGGGCGCGGCCCACACGGCCGGGGTGGTGCACCGCGACTACAAGCCGGAGAACGTCCTGGTCCGCGGCGACGGCACCAGCGCGCTCGCCGACTTCGGCATCGCGGTGCGCGGCGGCCGGGAGACCGAGGCCGCGGGCACGCCCGCTTACATGGCGCCGGAGCAGTGGAACGGCGAGCCCGCCGGCCCGGCGGCCGACGTCTACGCGGCGTCCGTGGTGTTCTTCGAGTGCCTGACCGGCCGGCGGCCGTTCCCCGGCGACGACGTGACCGCGCTGCGCCTGCAGCACCTGCGCGCACCGGCCCCGCTGGACGACGTACCCGCGCCGGTGCGTGCGCTGCTGCGCGCGGGTCTGGCGAAGGACCCGGCGGACCGGCCCGACGTCGAGACGTTCCTCGCCGACCTGGAACGGTCCGCCACCGAAGGCTATGGCGCCGGCTGGGAGGAGCGCGGCCGTCGCAGACTGGCCGAACTCGCCGCGCTGCTCGCCCTGTTGTTCCCGTTCACCACGACCGCCGCGCTCGACGGCTCGGCCAGTGCGCTGACCCTGCTGGGCCGGCTGAAGCGCGGCGGATGGAAGGTGGCCACCGGTGGGGTGGCCGCGCTGGTGGTCGTCACGGGCGGAGCAACGTACGCGACGGGCCGCCCGCACGACACGTCGACGACCGAGGCGAGTTCGACCCCGTCATCCCCGTCACCGGTCGACTCCCCTACCGAGCCGGGCGCTTCACCTTCCGCGCCCACCTCGCCGACCGTCGCCCCGCCCACGGCCGACGCACCACCCTCCGTCACGCCCTCGGACAGCCCGTCGCCCTCGCCGACCCCGTCCACGGAGACGACCGCACCGGCCGAGCCGCCGGCCACCGCGTCCCCGAGCGCGGCCACCCCCGGCACGGTCACCCTCACGATCGGCTCCTGGCAGCGCGGACAGAAACCGGGCACGCTCATCGCGGCGGCGTCGGTCGAGACGACGGGCACCGGTCCGCTGACCGTCACCGCGAACTACTACGTCGACACACCCGCCGACGCGTACGGCTCCCAATCCCAGACCCTGTCCGGGAGTACGCGGTACGACCTGACCTTCGAGGCCGATTTCTCCAACCACCCGTGCCGGGGCACCTGGGACGTCACGCTCAGCAGCGACCCGGCGGCAGCGAACGGTCCGCAGACGGCCTCCCTGGACGCACCGCCGTGCTGACCATGCTCCCGAGGGGCTCGAGAGCCACCCCCTGCCGCGACGAGAACGGATCGACATGACGACAGCCACCACAGTGGCCGGCCGCCCCCTGTCCGGCTGGTCCCGGCACACACGCCACGGCACCTGGCATGCCCTGCTCCCCGCCCGGCCCGGCGAGCCCACCCTCGGCGCGCTGCGCATCGACCGCGCTCTGCTGGCGCCCGAAGGCACGCGCGAGCGCCTGGCGGCGGCGGTGCTCAGCACGGCGAAGCTCAGGCTGCCCGGTCTGCTCGCTACGGTCGACCTCGTGGCGGAGGCCGGTGAGGTGTGGCTGCTGACGGCTCGGCCACCGGCCCCCACGCTGGCCGACGTCCTGTCGTCGGCCGACGGCCCTCGCCCGGACGCGGGCAGCGTGGCCAGCATCCTCAACGAGACCGCCCAGACCCTCCTCGCCCTGCACACAGCAGGCTTGACCCACGGCTCACTCGGCCCCGACACCGTCGTGATGGCCCCGGACGGGGTCGCCCTGCTGGCCGAGGCGGAGCTGGGCATGGTGCTGGGCGACGTGGCGGCAGTACGGGTGTCGGGCGACACGCCGCGCGCCGGGCACCAGGCAGTCGGCACCGCTGCCTGGGCCGCCCTGGCCCGCACCCTCGGCGCCGCCTGGACGCAGCCCGGAACCCCCGCGGCGGACCTGGTCGCCCGCTGCTCCGCCACCGCCGAGTCGGAGGGGCTGGCAGCGGCCCGGGCCGCCCTGGTGGGCGGGCGCGCGGCACTCCCGGCGGACTTCCTGCGCCGTACGGCGCTGCGCGCGGCGACTGCCGCGTCGACCCCGGAGTTCGCGCCGTCGAAGGGACCGGCACCGTCCGTTGCAGTGGCTCCCGATCGCCCGGCTCCACCGACGAACCGTCACCCGGCGCCGGCTGACCCCGCTCCCCGCCCCACGGCCCCCGAACACCCTGCTACCGCGCCCGACCGCGCGTCCCACCCTTCAGCCACCGCCGACCAACTCGCCACGGCGACCCGCGCCCACAGCGCCGCGCGGCCCGACCCGCGAGTTCCCCTGCCCGCCCCAGGACCTCACCCACCAGCCATCGCCGACCAGCTCGCCACGGTCGGCCGCGCTCGCCGTGCCACAGCCCCGGACACCCAGGCGACCGTCCTGGGCAAGCGCAACCGTGCCACCTCGCCTCCGGTGGCGGCAGGGGAGGACTGCGGCGAGATCCTGCTCCGGTTCGGGCCCGGGGTTCCCTTGGAGGATCAGGACGCCCTGCGTGCACGATGGCGGTCCGAGGCAGTGGCAGCCACCTCCCCACGCTCGCGCCGCAGACGCCGGGGCTGGACCGTCACCACCGCCGTCGTCGCGATCGCTGCCGTCCTGCTCTGGCTGCTGCTGCGCCCGGCCCCCGCTCCCGCGGTCGTCGCCGTGCGGGTCCAGGCCCCCGCCGGGCCGTTGCACTGCGATCAGACGGCCGACCTGATAGGTGTCGTCACCACCGACGGGCACGGCGGCCCTGTCACATACCGGTGGCTGCGCGCGGACGGCCAGGACTCGGGCGAGCTGGTCCGCACCGCCCACCGCGGTGAGCGCCGGGTCATGGTGCACCTGCGCTGGACGGTCCGCGGTTCGGGTCGCTTCCGGGGGACCGCCCGTCTGAGGATCTCGCACCAGCCGGCCCCGATGGAGGCGAAGGCGAGCTTCACCTACGTCTGTCCTTGAGAGCCACCGCCGGGTTGCCCAGTGAGCCGCGTCGCATCGGAGCGGGGAAGGCTTGCTATGCAACGAGTTGCATAGCAGGATCGGCGGTATGGCACTCGAACACGCGATTTTGGTGTCGCTCTTGGAGAAGCCGGGATCCGGCTACGAGCTGGCACGGCGTTTCGAGCGGTCCATCGGCTACTTCTGGACCGCGACCCACCAACAGATCTATCGCGTGCTCAAGCGCATGGAGAACGACGGTTGGGTCGACGTCAGGGACATCCCGCAGCAGGGCCGGCCGGACAAGAAGGAATACCGCGTCGCCGACCTCGGCCGGGCGGCGCTGTCGTCCTGGTTGCACGATCCGATCGAGCCGGAGAGTGTCCGCCACGACCTGGCCGTGAAGATCCGGGGCGCCGCCTTCGACGACCCTACCGCCCTGATCCGCGAGGTGGAGCGGCACCGGCAGACGCACCGGGACCGGCTGGCGCACTATCTGGCAGGAGAGGCGCGGGACTTCACAGCGACCGAGGCAAACGCGGCCGGTCCGCAGGCACCGCTCGACGCGGAGCGGGAGCTCCAGCACGTCGTACTGCGCGGCGGCATCGCGTACGAGCGGATGATGATCGACTGGCTGGACGACGTCCTTGCCACGCTGGCCCGGTTCGGTCCGTGCCGCTGATCGCCGCCGCACCTCCGCAGGTCCTCCCGAGCCTGCCGGTCCAGCCGTACAGAGTTCCGATTCCCCCCGTCCCCCAGCCGAAAGGCGTCCTCACCATGGCTGACCAGCTGCTGTTCAACCCGCGCACCTACGACCCCGCGCATTTCGACCCCGAGACGCGCCGCTTGCTGCGCGCCACCGTCGACTGGTTCGAGGAGCGCGGAAAGGGGCGGCTGATCGAGGACTACCGGACCCGTGCGTGGCTCGGTGACTTCCTCGCCTTCGCAGCGAAGGAGAACCTGTTCGCCACCTTCCTGACGCCGTCGTCCGCCGCGGGGGAGGGTGAACCGGACAAGCGGTGGGACACCGCCCGTATCGCCGCGCTCAACGAGATCCTGGGCTTCTACGGCCTGGACTACTGGTACGCCTGGCAGGTCACGATCCTCGGACTCGGCCCGGTCTGGCAGAGCGACAACGCCGCCGCCCGCTCCCGCGCCGCGGAACTCCTCACCCAGGGAGAGGTGTTCGCGTTCGGCCTGTCCGAGAAGGCCCACGGCGCCGACATCTACTCCACCGACATGCTGCTCGAGCCCGACGGCAACGGCGGCTTCCGGGCCACCGGTTCCAAGTACTACATCGGCAACGGCAACGCCGCCGGACTCGTCTCCGTCTTCGGCCGCCGGACCGACCTCGATGGACCCGACGGCTACGTCTTCTTCGCCGCCGACAGCCGTCACCCGGCCTACCACCTGGTCAAGAACGTCGTCGACTCCTCGAAGTTCGTCAGCGAGTTCCGCCTGGAGGACTATCCCGTAGCGGCCGCGGACGTCCTGCACACCGGCCGCGCCGCCTTCGACGCCGCCCTCAACACCGTCAACGTAGGCAAGTTCAACCTGTGCACCGCCTCGATCGGCATCTGTGAGCACGCGATGTACGAGGCTGTCACCCACGCCCACAACCGCGTCCTCTACGGCCGCCCCGTCACCAGCTTCCCGCATGTGCGGCGCGAGTTGACCGACGCGTACGTCAGGCTCGTCGGCATGAAGTTCTTCAGCGACCGCGCCGTCGACTACTTCCGCTCCGCCGGCCCGGACGACCGCCGTTACCTGCTCTTCAACCCGATGACGAAGATGAAGGTGACCACGGAGGGTGAGAAGGTCATCGACCTGATGTGGGACGTCATCGCGGCCAAGGGCTTCGAGAAGGACAACTACTTCGGCCAGGCGGCGGTGGAGATCCGCGGTCTGCCGAAGCTCGAGGGCACGGTCCACGTCAACCTGGCGCTGATCCTGAAGTTCATGCGCAGCCACCTCCTCGACCCGGTCGAGTACCCCGGCGTGCCGACCCGCCTCGACGCGGCCGACGACGACTTCCTGTTCCGGCAGGGACCGGCCCGCGGCCTCGGCGCGGTGCGCTTCCACGACTGGCGGCCCGCCTTCGACGCGTACCCGCACCTGCCCAACGTGACCCGCTTCCGCGAACAGGCCGACGCACTCTGCGTGTTCGTCGCCACGGCCGCCCCCGACGCGGAGCAGAGCCGCGACCTCGACCTCCTCCTAGCGGTCGGTCAGCTCTTCGCCCTCGTCGTGCACGGGCAGCTCGTCCTGGAGCAGGCCGCCTTGACCGGACTCGACGAGGACGTGCTCGACGAACTCTTCGCCGTCCTCGTGCGGGACTTCTCCGCGCACGCCGTCGAACTGCACGGCAAGGACTCGGCGACCGAAGCGCAGCAGGACTGGGCGCTGGGTGCGGTCCGGCGGCCGGTCGTCGACGAGGCTCGCACGGAGCGGGTCTGGCAGCGGGTCGAGGCGCTGTCCGGCGCGTACGAGATGGCCCCGTAGACGCGCCGTACGCATTGCGCGCTTGCCGGCGCCGGCTGCTTCCTGCGGGTCCAGCAGGACCGAGCCCGGCGCGCTCCGGTATGGGGCCTTGCGGTGAGCGCGGCACTGATGGCGCTCGTGCGGCCGACGGACGCGGTCTGGCGTGCATGCCCTTACTCGCCGCGCCGGCTCTCGTACGCCGGTGGCGGCACTGGCGGTTGCCGGTCGCGCTCGTGGGAGGCTGGTCGCCGGGGCGGCCGAGTGGGTCGTCGAGGCGTACCTCAGTCACGACGGTCCGGCTCAGCGGCTGGCCGAGGGCTCCAGTATCCAGGGCGGGCTGGGCTGGAACCTGGCCGTGGACGACCAGTTGCGGAGCCTGGTCGGCCGTACGCTGTGCTACTGGTACCGCTGGGCTGCGCCGCCACGGCCGCCTTCCCGTACCTGTTCCTGATCGGCTACGCAGCGCCCCGATTCCTGCTCCCGGCATACGCGCTGGTGGCGATCCCGGTCGCGCCGCCGCCGGCGCGGCGGCGCGACGCCCTCGCCCACCGGGTCACCACGGCACCCCGCACCTGGCGACAACGTCCCGATCGCCGTCTACGCCGGATGTTCCTCCGTCGACGCCAAGCGGGAGAAACGCCAACACCACGGCCGCCGCCCTCACCCGCACCGACACCGGTCGCGGTCCTGACCGACGGCACGAGCGCGCCGCCCTCCTACTCCCGTGCCTGGACGTCCGTCCGGCGGGAAGGACTGCGGATCTACCTGTCTCCCGGGGTCACGAGGGCGTCGGCGCATGGGTGCCGGAGCCGGTCACGCTGAGCGCGGATGGCCGGGCGGGTTCTGCCGGTCAGCGAGGCGTGGCGGCGGAGTCGGCCATGGGCGTCGTACACGAGCGTTCGACGCGGGAGGCTGGGTCGAGGGTGAAGCCGATGACCGCGCCGCCGCCGGCGCGGTTGTGGGCGAAGGCCGTACCGCCGTGGGCGGCGGCGACGGCATGCACGATCGCCAGGCCCAGCCCGGAGCCGGGCAGGCTGCGGGCGCTGTCGGCGCGGTAGAAACGGTCGAAGACGCGGGACAGGTCGGCCTCGGCGATGCCCGGTCCGCGGTCGCGCACCTCCACGCGCGTGCCCGTGATCGCGACTTCTATCGGCTCGGTTCCGTCCTGGTCGAACTTGGCCGCGTTCTCCAGCAGGTTGGACAGCGCCCGCTGCACCGCCTCCGGCCGGGCTCGTACGACGGTGTCGTCGCAGTCGACGAGGATCTCCCGGCCGGTGCGGCGCCGGGCGAGGGCGGCTGCGTCTTCAGCCAGGGCGCCGAGAACGATCTCTGTGGGCTGTTCGGCGTTCCGGTCACCGGCGGCGAGGTCGACCAGTTCGTTGACGAGGTTGACCAGTTCGCGGGTCTCGCTCTTCATGTCCGCGATCAGGTCCGCCTTGGCCTGGGGAGGCAGTTGGTCTATGCGGTCCAGGAGGGCCGCGTTGGCCTGCAGCGAGGTCAGCGGGGTGCGCAGTTCGTGTCCGGCGTCCTGCACCAGGCGCCGCTGCACCTCCTCGGAGGCGGCGAGCCTGCCGAGCATCCCGTCGAACGCCCGGCCCAGCCGGCCGACTTCGTCCGGCCCGGCGACCGGGACCGCGGTGTCCAGCCGGCCGGTGCGGGCCACGTCCTCGGCGACCCGGGTCAGCCGGACCAGCCGCCCGGCGATCCGGCGCGCCAGCCACCAGCCCGCGAGGCCCGCCACGACGAGGACGATGGCGCTCAGCTCGACCGTGCGTTCCTTGAGCTCCCTGAGCAGATCCTCGGTGTCGCTGTATTGCTGCGCCACCTGCACGGCGCCCCGGCCGCCGCCGAGTGCGACGGTGGCGACCCGGTAGCGGTCCCCCTCGATCTCGGCCTTGTAGTAGATGGTGTGTCCGGCCTTGGCGTGCGAGGCCGCGGCGCGGTCGGCCGCGCGGACCGGCAGTGCCGGGAAGCCACGTTCCTCCACGCGGCCCGCGCGGCCGAGGACCTGGACGTCGGTGCGGATGCGGCGCGAGAGATCGTCGCGGGGGCTGTCGGTGTCGGGACTGACACTGAAGTAGTCCGACGGCGACAGACGATGCTGAGCGACCTGCTGGTGGAGGTCGTCGACGACGCCGTGGAAGACGTCGTCCTGGTCGATGCGCACCATCTGGGCAGCAGCGTTGTAACTGAGGACGCCGCCGAGGAGGGTGGTGGCGGCGGTGACGCAGGCGAAGGAGAGGGCGAACACGGTGCCCAGGCTGCGGCGAGGGTGCAGGCTCGCGAGCCGGTGTCGTGTGCTGTCCATGGGTGGGGCTTCCTCCGGGGCGGTCGGCCCAGCCAGTGTGCCTGGCCGACCACCGCCGACGGCAGGGCTCGGGGGCCGTCATCGACTGCTCTTACTGGCCTCTCACCAGCAGCTTCACCGGACCGCCACAGCGGGACACCGCTACACCGCCACCTCGTGCGTGACCCGGATCTTCGACTGGCCGTGCGGGCGCCGCTCCCAGTCGTCCATGAAGCGGGCGCTCAGACTATGCCGTCCAGCCAGCGAGAGGAGGGTTTCGGTGCGGTAGTAGAAGTCCTCGCGGAGCACCTGGTGCTCGGGGCCCTCCGTGCGGTCGTAGGTGAAGTCGAAGAAGCCGCCGGGGGCCAGCACCCTCCCGACGTTGGTCAGGCACTCCTCGATCACCTCGAGCGGCGAGTGCGAGAAGACGCTGTGGGCGTGCACCACGGTGAACCAGCCCGAGGGCAGGAAGTCGAGCTTCAGGTTCTCGACGAGGACCAGATGGGCGAGGCGGTCCTGCAGGCCCCGGCGGACGAGGGTGCGCTGTGCCTCGAGGAGGATGTCCGGCGAGATGTCGATCCCGTAGTAGTGACCGGGGTCGAGGTGGCCGATGAACCGCCACCCCGCACGCAGGTTCCCGCAGCCGATCTCCAGCATCCGGTCCTGCGGCTTCAGCCCGTGTTCGAGCAGGTAGTCGAACTGCATCTGCCCGAGTGCCGGCCAGCCGGCCTCCGATCCGCTGCCGACGGCACGCTCGGGGCTGCGCGCGGTGTCGGAGGCCATGACGGCGCGGTAGTACGCGACGTGGTCGCGGTGCCGGAGGCCCAGCCAGGTGTCCCGCGCGGCGCGGCGGAGGTGGGAAGGGATGCGTCCTGGGTGCCGTACGGCATAGCGCAGCTTGTGCCCCAGAGACGACCGGTTCCTGGACAGCTCGGGCTTCGGTCCTCGTCGTGGTCGCCGGAGTCGTTGCCGTGGTCGTCGTCGGTCTTGGCGGCCGTGACCTTGCCGTTGGCCGCGTCGGCAGCCTGCTTGATGTGGACCTCGGCGCTCTTGACCAGTGTGGCGTCGTTGTCGTCGTGGTCGGTGCCGAGGCCGCAGGAACGGAGTCCTCCAGCCGCCCGTGACGTTCACCACCGCCAGGTTCGACTCCGCCGTCGACGCGTTCAAGGCCCTCCACTGCTCGTCGAGCGATGCCTGCGGATCCGTCGTACGCCGACCATCACCGGTAGCCCGTCTGCGCGGCCTGTCATGCGTGCCCAGCGAGTCACAGTTGAGTAACGCCTACTCTGAAGGTGGTATGTGATATTGCACATGCCACATGATGCCTCCATGACAAAAGCCAGAGCCCTGTTATCGGTCGTCGCCGTCATCGGCGGAGTCTGCGCGGGTGTCACCCCCGCTTCGGCTTCCTTGACCGCGCCGGAGGGTGTGGGTCAGGGGAAACTCATCTGGAGTTCCTGTCACGATGCGACCACTCCTGCGCTGCAGTGCGCCATGCTCGAAGTGCCGCTGGACTACACGCGGCCGAACGGCGCCAAGATCAAGATCAAGCTGAACCGGCTCCCGGCCACCGCGCCCGAGAGTGAACGGCAGGGGCCCATCCTGCTGAATCCCGGCGGCCCCGGCGACTCCGGTCTGTGGATGCCCGCCTACGTCTCCGGAAAGATTCCCCAGGACGTCGCCTCGACCTACGACTGGATCGGCTTCGACCCCCGCGGCACCAACGCCAGCGAACCCCACGTCACCTGCGACGCACACTACTTCGACGCCGAGCGGCCGGACTACCAGGTCAGCCAGGGCACGTCGCAGGCATGGCTGGAGAAGTCGGCCACGTACGCCGCCGACTGCGCCGCGAACTGGAGCTGGTTCCTGCCACACATGACAACCGTCGACAACGCGCGCGACATGGACAGCATCCGGCGGGCGCTCGGCGTCCAGAAGATCAACTTCTATGGGGGCTCGTGGGGCACCTCGCTGGGCTCGACGTACGGCCAGCTCTTCCCTTCGCACGTGCGCCGGATGGTGCTCGACAGTATCGTCGGCCCCACCATCAGCTGGTACGACCACAACGTCCTGCAGGACAAGGAGCACCAGCGCCGGTTCGACGCCTTCGCGGCATGGACCGCCAAGGCCGACTCGGTCTACCACCTGGGCACGGACGCTGCCACCGTGGAGAAGAAGTACTACCAGGTCGAAGCCGCGTTGCGGATCAGCCCGGTAGCAGCCGCCCCGGCCCCCGGCAAGATCGGCCCCGCAGAGTTCGAGGACACCTTCTACGGCGGCGGCTACAACTTCCTGCGCTGGCCGCAGATGGCAACCGCACTGTCGGCCTACCTCACCAAGAACGACACCCGCCCGCTGCAGAGCGCCTATAACCGCTATGCCGCTCCGGGTGCCGACGACGGCACCTTCCCGGCGTACAACGCGGTCCAGTGCACCGAGAACGACTGGTCGCGCGACTGGGAGTTCTGGAAGAGGGACCAGGCCAAGGTCAACGCCGTCGCGCCCTTCTATACCTACAACAACATGTGGTACAACGCCGCCTGCATGTTCTGGCCCTACCAGGGCAACCCGGCCGGCCGGCTGAAGATCACCGGCAAGGGCCTGCCGCCCGTCCTGCTCTTCCAGGCCACCGAGGACGCCGCCACCCCCTACCCGGGTGCCCTCGCCATGCACAGGGCACTGCCCGGATCCAAACTGGTCGTCCAGAACGGCGGCAGCTTCCACGAGATCCTCTTCCACGGCAACGCCTGCCTGGACGACACCTTCACCGACTACCTGCGAGACGGCCGCCTCCCCGCAGGCAAAGGCGTCATCGCCAAAACGTGCGCACCCGAACCCGACCCCACCCCGGTCTATGTGACGCCGCCGCCCGCCACCGTGAAAGCCGAGCCCGCACTGCCGGTCACAGACCCCCAGGCCATCCACGGCGCCGGGTAACACAACGCAACGCCCCCGCTGGACAGGAGGGTCGGGTAGACCGGGGCGATCGCTCCCCGTGCTACCCGGCCAGGTTCTGCGGCTCTGATCAAGAGGTGAGGTCGCGGGCCGTTGCGGTGTCCTCCCCACGACGCTGCCACGGCTCGCGCCGCATGAGTGCTTGTACGCGGCCACAGTTGGGAGCCCGGCCGGCGGGAACATGCTCCCCGGTGCACCGAACGTCCCCCAGGCATCGCACGTCTTCAGGTGCGTAGGCGCGCACTGACCTCGCGTGCCGATTCGTCTTCGAGGGGACCCGAAACACTATGAAGAGCAAGCTGACCGCCGTGGCCCTTGCGGTCGTCGCCGCCGCCGGCACTGGCGCTGCCGCCATCCCGGCCTCGGCCGCCCCCGCCAAAGCCGAGCCGACCCGCTGCCACACCGCCGACCTGAAGGCCGGCTTCGCCATGGGGGATGACGCGAAGCCGGAGATGGGGCAGACCGCGAAGCAGACCCAGGCGTACATCTGGTTCACCAACCGGAGCAAGCACACCTGCACCCTGTCCGGCTTCGCCGGTGTCGACATGGTCGGCGCTCAGAAGACCGACGGCACCTGGTCGCTGGCGCGTTCCTCCAAGAAGTCCGAAAAGATGACCCTGGGGCAGGGGGACACGGTGGACTTCAGCATCACCCTGCTCCCGGTGACCGGGTCCACACCGCAGAAGGAGAAGTTCGTTCCGGCGAAGTTCCTGGTCACCCCGCCGAACGAGACGACGCACTTCACCCTGAAGTGGCCGTTCGGCGGCCAGATCCTCAAGCAGGACGGAGCCACCCACCCGGGTACCTACGTCAACCCGGTCGGTCTGTGACCGAGCTGGACGGCCTCTGAGCTTCCCTTCAGCGTCGCTGGTGGCCACCGACGGACTCCCGGAATGAGTTGCAGCCTCCGGGTGGTGCGGTGGCCACGTCCGACGAGCGGCACACCCGGCCTTCTCACCGGGGCCCTGAATGGCGTGTTTCCGGCACCAGACCTCCTGAGGACTTGTCCGGCCGATCATGTCCGGGGCCGGATCCGCCTGCGGCGGCAGCCTCGTTGCGATCGTCAGAGACCTCCGCCCGCGCGACGGTGTTGCGCTTCCAGCAGCGGTCCTGGTCGAAACCGGGGCGAGCCCGGCGGACGGCGCCGCAGGGCGGGTGCAGGGGGTGTTTCGCAGCCAGGTGCTTGGGTCGTGACCCGTAGGTCCCGGCGGCCGCGCCGGAGCGCGAGCGGCACGGCGATCCGGGCTGGGCCTGGCACCGCGGGCAGGGGGGGACTCGACGTCGTCTGCTTCAGACGCGAGTACGGTGTCCCGCCTGCCGTCGGCTCTGCGCTGCCTCCATGATCCAGCCCCCTTGATCGCCCACTCTTGTGTGCCGTGTCCGTCTGATGGCATTCATCAAGGCCATCCGACAGGCGGCCCCTGATGCGGGAGCTGACGGTGCGTCAACCCGTTACGGAGCGAGCCGCACGCGGATGCCCAGCGTCCGGTCCGCTCCCCGCAGCCAGCTGTCGAAGATCATGAGGCGGCCGAGGATGCCGTACTTGCGGGCGATGAGGCTGCGGTAGCGGGCGCCGGTCGCCGCGTCGGTGATCTCGGCGGTGGCCGGGACCTGGTCCCCCGTCGGATTGCCGCGCAGGTCGCAGGGGCCGACGAGGATGTCGCCGCGTGCCCGGATCCGCTTGACCTTCCCGGAGTCGGCCGGGGTCCGCACGCCCAGCGTGTCACCGTCGCGCACCACCCACACCGGGGTGGCGACCGGAGTGCCGTTCTTGCGGTAGCTGGTGATGAGCACGTACTTGCCGGCGCCGAGCTGCTCCAGCAGCGTGTCGTCCATGATGCGTCTCTGCTCCTTGCCATTGGGTTCGAGGGCGTTGGCCACTTGGGCGGCGTACGGCGACGTGGTGGTTCAGCTCAGCGGGACGTCGAGAACGGCCTTGCGGTGGCTGAACGTCTCGATGGAGTAGCGGCCGTGGTAGTTGCCCATGCCGCTCTCGCCGACGCCGCCGAAGGGGAGTGTCGGCACGGCGAGGTGGTGCATCGGCAGGCCGAAGTTGAGGCCGCCCGAGGAGGTCTCGGCGGCGAGGCGGCGTTTGGTGGTGTCGTTCTCGGTGAAGGCGTACAGGGCGAGCGGCTTCTTGTCTGTGCGGTCGGTCTGCCCGCCGGTGACTGTACGGCCGGAGGCCAGCAGCGCGGACAGCCGGTCGAAGTGCCGCTCGAACAGCCCCTTGCTGTCGGGAAAGTCCCACGTGGTTCTGTGACCACCTGTGAAGAAGCTTGCCGTCCATGACGGCCGGGTCGTCGAGATACGTGCGAACCGTCGGGACCGGTGCCTCAGGCGGCGGCCGGCGCTCGTCTGGATCTGAGCGCAGTGGACTGTGCCCGGACGATGACGATCGCGAGGAGGAAATCCAGGAGGGCGGAGGCGAGGAAGACTCCCGCTGGGCTGGGAAAGCCGTACTGGGAGAAGGAGACCAGCCGACCGGCGCCCCCGAGGAAGATCGGCACCGCCAGGAAGCAGACGCCGTCTCCGAGCGCGACGGCGGTGGCCGGCAGCAGGCAGACACGGACCATGGTGTGGGCTGCTGCGACAGGAGTGCCGACCGCCACCACGCCTCCTTGCCTGTCCCGGAGTGGACCCCGGCTCGGGCTCAGGCCTGCTCGGTGGGGCGTACGAGCAGTTCGGCGACGGCCACGTGCCGGGGACGGGTGACGATGTAGCCGACGGTGTCGGCGACGTCCTGGCTCTGCAGCCGTTCGACGTCGCCGAGTCCGGCGGTGAGGAGCTGCTGGACGGCGTCGGAGTTATGGGTGCGCAGTTCGGTGTCGACGCTGCCCGGTTCGACGACTGACACACGGACGTGCTGCTTTGCCAGTTCCTGGCGCAGCGCCTCGCTGAAGCCGGTGACGCCGAACTTGGTGGCGGTGTACACGGCCATCATGGCGTAGGCGTTGCGGCCGTTCAGCGAGCTGATGTTGACGATGTCGGCGACCCGGCGCGGCCCGTCCGCGGCGGCCTTGACCAGGTGCGGGATGGCCGCGTGGCTGGTGTACATCAGACCCATCAGGTTGATGTCGACCATGCGCTGCCATTCGTTCAGGTCCGCGCCGGGGGTGGGGCCGAGCAGCATGAGGCCGGCGTTGTTGACCAGCGTGTCCAGGCGGCCCAGGCCCTCGACGGTCCGCTCAACCGCTTCCGCGGCGGCCTCGGCGGTGGTGATGTCGGCGGGCACGACCAGGGCCTTGCCGCCGGCCTTGGAGATTTCCGCGGCGAGGCCGGTGAGCCGGTCCTCGCGCCGGCCGACCAGGGCCACGGACGCGCCCTCGCCGGCAAGCTCGAGGGCGGTGGCGTGGCCGATGCCGCTGGACGCGCCGGTGACCAGGGCGACGGTTCCTTCAAGACGACGAGTCATCGTTCAAACCTTTCGATGCACGGCCACGTTGCTCGGGCCGTACGGGACAGGGGTGACGGCCCTGGTAGGCCGTATGAGGGCCGGGGCCAATCAGGGCCGGGCCACGGGCACAATGGGCAAGTGAGTACTACTGGGCAGAAGACAACCAACCCCAAGCGTCAGGAGAGCACGGTCGAAGGAGACCTACCTCCTCGGGAACGCCTGGTCCGGGCCGCGTCGCGGCTGTTCTATTACGAAGGTGTACGCGCGATCGGCGTGGAGCGGTTGATCGCCGAGGCCGGGGTGACCAAGGCGACCTTCTACCGGCACTTCGCCTCCAAGGACGACCTGGTCGTGGCCTACCTGCTGACCAAGGACGTCTACTACAAGCAGGTGGCCGAACCGCTGGCCGCCGCATACCCGCCCGCCGAAGCGATCGATCTGATCTTCGAGGCGATCGCCGAGCATGCCCGCGAGCGCGGCTTCCGCGGATCGCCGTTCCTGAACGCGGCCGCCGAGTACCCGGACGCCGACCACCCGGTCCGCGGCCTGGTGACGACCCACCGGAACTGGATCCGCAACCTCTTCCAGGACCTGCTCACCCGGCTCGGCCACGCCGACCCGGAGTCGGCCGCCGGTGCGCTGCTGATGCTGTACGACGGCGCGATGGCAGCCGGCTACCTGGACGACTCGACTGCCGCCCACAAAACCCTGCTGGACGCGGTCCGGCTGATCCGGTCGGGAGGCTGATCCCGTCGGAGCCGCATGTGGCAGCGGCTCTGTGCGGTGCCCCGGCTGGGCCGGGGCGCGGATTGGTTTCACGGAACCTTTTGATCTCTCTTCGACGTGCACCGGCGACCTACTGGCAGATCCCCGTCTGGAGGCAGCCCAGCCGGGAAGGCCGATACAGGCCCTTCCTCACGAGGTAGGAAGACCGGTCGTTCTACCAGTCGACGATAGCTCCCTCGTCGTCCGCGCGCCAACCGATCGACGCGCTTGTGGGATCCCTCACGGGTTACTGCTGTCCCGGAGGGCCTTTCGGGCGCCGGAACCCGTAGGCGGATGCACCTATGTCGAGTACGCCTGCTTCCTCATCCACCACCGACGCGACGCCGCCCTGCCGGAGGCCGTGCGCCGGGCCGGGGTGCGCTGGAAGATCGGGAGCAGGGACAGCCGGACAGACACGGGAAACGAGCGCCTACCGCTGATCCCCGCCTACGCCCCTGGCGACCAGCACCCGACCACAACCGATCACACCACGAAGATGTGCGGCCTCGCAGTTGTTCGGCTGTCGCCATCACCGCACGACGTCCTCACGCACCGCTCCATGACGCTGCGACAGCAGCGGTTCGCACGGGGCTCCCGTCTGGGCGCTGCCCGGCAGGCGGGGCCGCCCCTCGCCGGGTCGCGCGGGCGGTCGCGGGCAGGGGAAGATCAAGTGGTGAACTCATCCGTGGCGGAAGCCGTCTCCGTCGTTCTGCTGCTGGCGGTGCTGGCGTGCGCTGTCATCCGCCCGTTCGGGTGGCCGGAGGCGGTGGTCGCCGTCCCGGCTGCGGGCGTGGTGATCGCCACCGGGGCGCTCTCGCTGGGGCACGCCCGAGAGGAGGCGGAACGACTGGGGCCGGTGATCGGGTTCCTTGCGGCCGTCCTGGTCCTGGCCCAGCTGTGTGACGACGAGGGACTGTTCCAGGCGTGCGGCGCGTGGATGGCCCGTAGCGCGGCGGGACGCCCGCGCCGCCTGCTGGTGCAGGTGTTCGCAGCCGCATCGGTGATCACCGCGGTGCTCAGTCTGGACGCCACGATCGTGCTGCTGACGCCAGTGGTGTTCGCCACCGCCGCGCGGCTCGGCGCCCGGCCGAAACCGCACGTCTACGCCTGCACCCACCTGTCGAACACCGCGTCGCTGCTGCTGCCGGTCTCCAACCTCACCAACCTGCTCGCGTTCGCCGCCAGCGGCCTGAGCTTCACGCGCTTCGCCGCCCTCATGGCCTTGCCCTGGCTGGTGGCCATCGCCACCGAGTACGTGGTCTTCCGCCGGTTCTTCGCCACCGACCTGGACGCAGGGGCTCAGGCTCCACGCACCGCCGAGCAACGCGATCTGCCCGTGTTCGCCGTGGTCACAGTGGCCTGCACGCTGGCCGGGTTCGTCCTCACCTCCGTGGTGGACGTCAACCCCGCGTGGGCGGCCTTCGCCGGCGCCCTCGTGCTCGCCGGGCGGGCCCTGGCCCAGCGCCGTACCACGCCCACCGCCATCGTGCGGGCCGCCGCGGTGCCGTTCCTCGCCTTCGTCCTGGCCCTGGGCCTGGTGGTCCGCGCGGTCGTCGACAACGGGCTGGCGGCGGCGCTGGGACACCTGATCCCGGGCGGTACGGGACTGGTGGCGTTGTTCGGTATCGCGGCCCTGGCCGCGGTGCTGGCCAACGTCATCAACAACCTGCCCGCCGTGCTGGTGCTGCTGCCGCTGACCGCCCCGTCCGGGCCGGGAGCGGTCCTGGCAGTCCTGCTGGGGGTGAACATCGGCCCGAACCTCACCTACGCCGGCTCCCTGGCCACTCTGCTGTGGCGGCGCATCGTGCACGAACACGACAGTAACGTCGAACTCGGTGAGTTCACCCGGCTCGGTGTGTTCACCGTGCCTGCCGCCCTGGGGCTGTCGGTGGTGGCACTGTGGACCTCGCTCACCCTCATCGGAGGCTGACTGTCATGAAAGTCATCGCCTGGATCACCGAGGGCACCTGGCCCGCCGGCATCGACGCCGCCCGTGCCCACGCGCCCGACGACGCCGACATCGTGCTGCTCCACGTCACCCCGGCCGACGTCCCGGGCGCGGCGCACGGCGCCTTCGCCGGTCTGCTCGGCCGCGGCCATGGCGAACGTGACCCCGGCACGCGGGTGGAGCATCTCGCCGCTGCCTCCGCCGAGACATTCCTGGCCGAGGCCGCGCGGCGTCTGGGCCGCCCGTGCACCCGCGTCGAGCGGACCGGCCGCGTCGAGCGGGAGGTCGTCGCCGCTGCCGAGGGAGCCGACCTGCTCATCCTCACCCGCGACGGTGACCGGACCCATCTCGGGCCGCGCAGCCTCGGGCATGCCGGCCGTTTCATCGTCGACCACGCCCCGTGCCCCGTCCTGCTGGTGTGGCCCGAGCCCGCGCCAGGCATCGACACCATCCCGCCCCCGCCACCCCACCCGCCGCACCACCGATGACGGCAGGCACCCGGCATCGGACCGCGCCGGCAGCGAGCCGACGCCCCGTCGACATGGCCTGTAGGGCGTCCACAGGCAGGCCCTCGGGAAGTCCTCACGCCTCCTGGTGGGGAGGCTTCGCCGGAGCACCCCGGCGAAGCCCCGCTGTACCGGTGGCGGGTGACTCCGAGGAGCGCAGGTGTTCCCTCAGCCACTGCTCGGTGTTGTTGACGTGCAGGAGGGCGGTGGCCTGGCTCAGGAAGGCGTCGCGGGTGGACAGGGCCGTGAAGATCGCCTCGTGTTCGGCGAGGGTGCGGCCCGCGGCCTGGTCGTCGACCAGGCCGCGCCAGATCCGGGCGCGCAGCGTGCGGCCCGATATGCCTTCCAGGAGCGTGAGCAGCGAGTCGTTGCCCGTCGCGGAGATCACGGCCCGGTGGAAGGCCGCGTCGTGGGCGTTGAGCTGTTCTACGTCGTCGCGGGCCTCGCGCATGGCGTCCAGATGGCGCTTGACCTCGACCAGTTGGTCGTCGGAGATCCGGGTGGCGGCCAGGGCGGTGGCCGCCGGCTCCAGGAGTCGGCGGACCTCCATCAGGTCCAGCAGCGCGGCCGAGTCGCTCTGGAGGAGTTCCACGGCTCCGCCCAGGCCCTCGAACAGCAGGCTGGGCTCCAGACTGGTCACGTACGTTCCGTCGCCTCGCCGGACGTCCAGCACGCGTGCGACGGCCAGTGCCTTGACGGCCTCGCGGGCGAGGTTGCGGGACAGGCCCAGCTGAGCGGCGAGGTCCGCCTCCGGCGGCAGCTTCGAACCCGGAGGCAGCGCGCCGCTGCGGATCAGCTCACGGATGTGCTCGATGGCCTTGTCGGTCAAAGACACCGCGCACTCCTCCCGCGACCGGCCCGCGCCGGCACGTCCGCCCTCATCAGGCCCCGAGTACGAAGGTCGGCCCACAGACCGTCGGGAACGGGCCGGTGGTGAAGCTCCGCGTTCCGCTCGACCTGTTCGAGGTTTCGCATGCCCAGGGTGACGTTGATGATACTGGGATGCGTGCGGGGGAAGGCCATGGCCGCGGCGGGCAGGCTCGTCCCGTGCTCCGCGCAGACCTGGGCGATCTCGCGGGTGCGCGCGACCAGCTCCGGCGGGGCCTCCCGGTAGTCGTACATCATTCCCTCGGCGGGCCGGTCGTGGGAGAGCAGCCCGGAGTTGAACACGCCGACGGCGACCACGCTTTTGCCGAGTTCCCGCGCGGCGGGCAGGACGTCGTCCAGCGCCGACTGGTCGAGAAGTGTGTAGCGCCCGGCCAGCATCACCACGTCGGCGGCGGTCTCGCGCAGGAAGCGGGCGAGCATCGCCGACTGGTTCATGCCCGCGCCGATCGCGCCGATCACTCCCTGGTCGCGCAGCTCCGCCAGCGCGGGCATGGCCTCCTCGGCGGCCTGCCGCCAGTGGTCGTCCGGGTCGTGCAGGTAGACCACGTCGAGGCGGTCCAGCCCCGTGCGCTCCAGGGTCTCCTCGATCGAGCGCAGCACTCCGTCCCGGCTGAAGTCCCACCGCCTGCGCAGGTCGTCCCGTACGACGAAGCCCTCGCTGTCGACCCCGCGCGGCCGCTCGTTGGGCACGAGGAGCCGGCCCACCTTGGAGGACACGACGTACTCGGCGCGCGGCAGGTGCCGCAGCGCCGCGCCCAGCCGGCGCTCGGACAGGCCGAGACCGTAGTGCGGCGCGGTGTCGAAGTACCGGATGCCGGCCGTCCAGGCCGCCTCCACCGCGGCAGCCGCGTCCTTCGCGGGGGTGGCCTCGTAGAGGTTGCCGATGGCGGAGGCTCCGAAGCCGAGTTCGGTCAGCTGCACCGTGGTGTTCCTGATCTTCCGGCGTCCGATGGGCCGATGGCTCACTTGCGCTCCCTGCGCTGTTCCCGGGTGGCGTTCTGAAGGGCCTGGTCAAAGGCCGGCTCAGCGGCTGATGTGGGCGGATCCGCCGGCGATCAGGGCGTCCACCTCGGCGAGCGATGCCATGGAGACGTCGCCGGGGGTGGTCATGACGAGGGCGCCGTGAGCCGTTCCATAGGCGAGGGCGCGCTGGAGTCCAGGGACATCCGGGGACGGCGGACGCCCGTCGGCGGGCCGTCCGCACCCGCCCGCGGTCAGCAGGCCGTAAATCAGGCCTGCCGCGAAGCCGTCGCCGGAGCCGATACGGTCCAGCACGTGCAGACCGCGCATCACCGGTCCGGCGATGAAACCGGTCTGGGGCGACCAGGCGGCCGTGGACCAGTCGTTCACCCCGGCGGAGGGGACCTCCCGCAGGGTCGTCGCCAGCACTGTGGCACCTGGCGCCCGGGCGGCCGCCTCGGCGAGCGCGTCCGCGACCTCATCGGCTGTGATCCGCACGGCACCCGGGCGGGGGCCGACCAGCCCGAGCGCGCCCACCACCACGTCGGCGTGCCGGACGAGCCGCAGGTCCACCTCGCGGGCCCGTTCCGCGCCGCCGCGGTCGGCCCATAGGCTGGGACGGTAGTTGGGGTCGTAGGACACCGTGACGCCGTGCCGCCGTGCCGCGGCCATCGCCTCGTCCGCCACGTCCACCGTGGTGTCGGACAGACCGGCGAAGATGCCGCCCGTGTGGAACCAGCGCGGACCGGAACCGAACACCGTCTCCCAGTCCACGTCTCCCCTGCGCAGCTGGGACACCGCCGTGTTGGCGCGGTCGCTCACCCCCAGCGCGCCGCGGACGCCGAAGCCCCGCTCCACGAAGTTCAGTCCGTTGCGGGCGATGCGGCCGATGCCATCGCCGGGCACCCAGCGGATCAGTGATGTGCCGACGCCGCCCTGGAGGACCAGGTCCTCGGCCAGTCTCCCCACCGCGTTGTCGACCAGGGTGGTCACAACGGCCGTGCTCAGGCCGAAACAGCGGCGCAGTCCGCGTACGACGTTGTACTCGCCGCCGCCCTCCCAGACCTGGAAGGTGCGGGCGGTGCGGATGCGGCCCTCGCCGGGGTCGAAGCGGAGCATCACCTCGCCGAGTGCGATGACGTCAGGACCGCCGCCGGTCATGTCATGCCCCTCTCCACGGCCTCCGCGGTCAGCCGGCGGACCTCGTCGTAGTCGCCGCGCTCCAGGTGGCCGGCGGTCGCCATCCAGCTGCCGCCGACGGTGACGACCGCAGAGTGGGAGAGATAGCCGGGCAGGTGCACCGGGCCGATTCCGCCCGTGGGCAGGAAGCGCGCTTGGGGGAACGGAGCCGCGAGCGCCTTGAGGAACCCCAGGCCGCCGAGCGGCTCGGCGGGGAACAGTTTGACCGTGTCCAGGCCCGCGCGCAGGGCGCGCATCAGCTCCGTGGCGGTGGCGATGCCCGGCACGACGGGGACCGCCAACTCCCGGCACCTGGCTACGACATCCGCGTCGAAGCCGGGTGACACCACGAAGCGGGCGCCGGCCTCCACGGCCCGCTCCACCTGCTCGGGCGTGAGCACGGTGCCGGCGCCGACCGTCAGCCCGCCGTGCGCCGCCATCGCCTTGACCACCTGTTCGGCGTCGGGGGTACGGAAGGTGACCTCGGCGCACCGGGCTCCGCCCGCCGCGAGAGCGTCGGCCAGCGGAGCGGCGGTGGCCGCCGAGGGCACGGTCAGCACGGGCAGGATCCGGGTTCCGGCCGACACGGAGGCGAAATCCGCAGTCATCGACCCAGCCATCCGCCGTCGACGGGCAGGAGGGTGCCGTGCACATAGGCGGCGGCGTCCGAGGCCAGGAACACGGTGGCGCCCGCGAGGTCGCCGGCGTCGCCCCAGCGCCCGGCGGGGATGCGGTCCAGGATCGCCCGGCTGCGCATCGGATCGTCCCGCAGCGCCTGGGTGTTGTCGGTGGCGATGTAGCCCGGGGCGATGGCGTTGACGTTGACGCCGTGCGGTGCCCACTCGTTCGCCAGTGCCTTGGTCAGTCCGGCGATGCCGTGCTTGGCGGCCGTGTAGCCGGGGACGGTGATGCCACCCTGGAGGCTGAGCAGCGACGCCGTGAAGACGATCTTTCCCTGGCCCCTGGCGACCATCGTCGCGCCGATCGCCCTAGTGAGCGCGAACTGGGCGCTGAGATTGACCTGGAGGACCAAATCCCAGTCGGCATCGGAGTGTTGCGCTGCGGGGGTACGGCGGATCGTGCCCGCATTGTTGATCAGGATGTCCACCGGTCGCTCGCGGCCCGCGAGGTCCGCGCCCAGGGCGCGTACGGCGTCGGAATCGGCGAAGTCGGCGCGGATCGACTCGAAGGAGCGCCCCGCGGCTCGTACGTCCTTCTCCACCTCGCTGCCGGATGCCTCCAGTTGGGCGCTGACGCCGATGACGTCGGCGCCGGCTTCGGCGAGGGCTCGGGCCATGGCCCGGCCGATGCCGCGCCGGGCGCCGGTGACGACGGCGAGCCGGCCGGTCAGGTCGAAGAGGGGCATCTCAGGCTCCCTTCGTGTCGTTGCCGCAGTCCACGAGGATCTTCATCACGTCGCCGCCCGCCTCCAGGGCCTCGAAGGCCGCGGGTGCCTCGGTGAGCGGTACGACCTTGCTGATCAGCCGTTCGGCGGGAACCGTGCCGTCCGCGACCAGTTTCACGGCTTGTTCGAAGTCGCGGCGGTCGTACAACCGGGCCCCGACGAGGGTGAGTTCGCGCCAGAAGAAGCGATGCAGATCCACCTCGCGGGGCCGGGGGTGGATCGCCACCAGACACAGCCGGCCGCGTACGCCCAGCACCTCCACGGCCGTTTCGACACCGGCCGCAGCACCGGAGACCTCGAAGGCGACGTCCGCGCCCGAGGCTCCGGTCCACCGCCAGACCTGCTCGGGCACGTCGTCGGTGGCCGGGTCCCAGACGGAAAGGCCCAACTGCTCGGCCAGCAGGCGCCGGTGGGCGCTCGGCTCCACCACGCGGACTTCGGCGCCGGCGGCCCGCGCGACCAGCGCGATGAGCACCCCGACCGGTCCGCCGCCGACCACGACGACCCGCTCGCCCTCCCGGACCCGGGCGCGGCCGACGTCGTGCACGGCCACGGCCGTGGGCTCCACGAGGGCGGCCCGGTCCAGGGCCAGGGATCCGGGTAGCCGGACGAGGGTGTCGGCGGGCACCGTCCAGCGCTGCTGCATCGCGCCGGGCGAGTCGATGCCGATGAAGTCGAGGTGCTGGCACACGTGCCGGTGCCCGGCGGCGCATGCCGGGCAGGTGCCGTCCCAGCGCAGCGGCATCACGGTCACCGGGTCACCGGGCCGCCAGCCCTCCACGTCCGGCCCGACGCGCACGATCCGGCCGGACATCTCGTGCCCGAGTACGGCGGGTGTGTTGACCCGGGCGTCCATGTCGCCGTGGAAGATGTGCAGGTCGGTGCCGCAGATGCCGACGTAGGCGGGGGCCAGTTCCACCTCGCCGGGGCCCGGGGAGCGGGGCTCGGCGGGTGCCGTGCCGAGGGTGCGGGCGGACGTGTAGCGGACGGCGAGTGTCATCGCGGGGTCAGGGTCCCTTCAGCGCGGACGCCGATGGTCAGCAGCAGGTTGGCGTAGGTACGGATGTCGGCGGTGACGACCGCCAGCGCGAGGTCGGGGGAGCGGGCGGCGTCATAGAACTCGAGCCGGCCGAGCGTCTCCACCGGGAGAGGTGCCAGCCGGGACCGGTACTCGGCGATGGCGGCCGGCTCCGGTTCGCCCTCGGGCGGCACCATCACCTGCGCCGACTCCACGGGAATCGCCCGCAGGAGGACGTCGAGAACACTCGTGACGTCCAGCAGGCCCGGCCTGAGGTTGAGGTGGACGGTAGTGGCCCGCTCGCCGGTGGCCGTACTGGCGGGGTAGTGGCCGTCGGCGAGCAGGACGCGGGAGCCATGGCCCGCTCCGGCCAGCGCTTGGAGGATTCCGGGGTGCAGCAGTTCGGTCAGGAGCATGGTGTCTCCTCCTTCGCCGGGGCAGGCGTCAACTGGTAGAAGGCCGTCGCGGTGCCGGCGAGCACCGCGTCGATCTCGGTGCCGGAGCACTCGCCCAGGAGTTCATCCACGGCGGCCGCCCAGCGGTTCCAGCCGCCGGCGAGGACGCAGACCGGCCAGTCGGAGCCGAACATGAGCCGCTCGGGGCCGAAGGCGGAGAGCAGGACGTCCCACACCGGGCGGATGTCGTCGACCGTCCACCTCTCGTGGTCGGCCTCGGTGACGAGTCCCGACACCTTGCAGCGCACCTGGGGGTGTCTGGCCAGCGTCCGCACCTGCCGGGCCCAGTCGGCGAGTTCCCCCCGTGCGAGAGGCGGCTTGCCCGCGTGGTCCAGGACGAGGGACAGCTCCGGGAGCCTTTCCGCGAGCCGGATCGCCTGCGGGAACTGGTGGCTGCGGATCAGTACGTCGTATCCGAGTCCGCGCCGTCCGACCGCGCGTAACCCCCGCTCGACGTCCGGCCGCCCGAGCCAGTGCGGGTCGGACTCGTCCTGCACGAGGTGCCGTACCGCCCGCAGGTAGCGGCCGCCCGGCCCGGCCCGCAGGTCGTCCAGCACGTCGCCGATCGCGGGGGACGTCAGGTCCGCCCAGCCGACGACGGCGCCGATCAGCGGGTCGCTTTCGGCGAGGGCGAGGAGGTCGCGTGTCTCCGGGACGGACGGGACGCACTGGACGACCACCGTGCTCGTCAGCCGCCGCCCTGCGATCGGCCGGGTGGCGGCCGAGTGCAGGGCGTGCGAGCTGAAGCTGCGGCGGATCGGCTCGTGTCCGGGTTCGTCCAGCCAGGGCTGCGGCCGGAGCGACAGGTCCCACACATGGTGGTGGGCGTCGACGAGGGCCTTGGTGTCAGACACGGGTGCTCCAGACGGGGCCGTCGGGGTAGGCGTATTCCTTGAGGGACTCCGGATGCATCTGCGCGCCCAGCCCGGGAAGCTCCGGCGCCAGGTAGCGGCCGTCGGCGATGCGCACCGGGTCGACGAAGTGCTCGTGCAGATGGTCGACATACTCGATGACCCGGTCCTCGACGGTGCCGGAGACCGCGACGTAGTCGAACATCGACAGGTGCTGCACCATCTCGCACAGGCCCACACCGCCCGCGTGCGGGCACACCGGCACGCCGAACTTCGCGGCGAGCAGCAGGATGGCGACGTTCTCGTTGACCCCGCCGACCCGCGCGGAGTCGATCTGCACGATGTCCACCGCGCCGGCCTGGAGAAGCTGCTTGAAGACGACCCGGTTGGCGACGTGCTCGCCGGTGGCGACCTTGACGGGGCCGACGGCCTCGCGGACCGCCGCGTGGCCGAGGACGTCGTCCGGGGAGGTGGGTTCCTCGATCCAGTACGGCTGGTACGGCGCCAGGGCGCGCATCCAGTCGATGGCCTGTCCGACGTCCCATCTCTGGTTGGCGTCGACGGCGATGCGGATGCCGTCGCCGACCGTCGCGCGGGCGGTGCGCATGCGGCGGACGTCGTCCTCCAGCGACGCGCCGACCTTCAGCTTGATCTGGGTGAAGCCGTCGGCGACGGCCTCGCGGGCCAGGCGGGCCAGTTTCTCGTCGGAGTAGCCGAGCCAGCCGGGGGTGGTGGTGTAGGCGGGGTAGCCGCGCTCCAGCAGGCGGGTGATCCGCTCCGCGCGGCCCGGTTCGGCACGGCGCAGGATGTCCAGGGCCTCCTCGGGAGTGAGGGCGTCGCTGAGCCAGCGGAAGTCGACCTGCGCGACCAGTTCCTCGGGTGTCATCTCGCCGAGGAAGCGCCAGACGGGCTTGCCCGCGCGCTTGGCCGCCAGGTCCCAGGCGGCATTGACCACCGCGCCGGTGGCCATGTGGATGGCGCCCTTCTCCGGTCCCAGCCAGCGCAGTTGGGGATCGTGCACGAGGGAGCGGGAGAACGCTCCGAGGTCGGCGCAGACCTCCTGGACGGACCGGCCGACCACATGGGGGGCCAGGGCCGCGATGGCGGCGGCCTGTACGTCGTTGCCGCGTCCGGTGGTGAAGGCCAGTGCGTGGCCCTCCAGTCCGTCTCCGGCGTCGGTGCGCAGGATCACGTAGGCGGCCGAGTAGTCGGGTTCGGGGTTCATCGCGTCCGACCCGTCCAGATGCTCGGAGGTCGGGAACCGCACGTCCAGGACGTCCAGGGCGGTGATACGGGCGGATGAGGGCGCAGCGGTGGACATGGCAGCAACTCCTGTGAGAGCAGGTGGGACAGGGGCCCCCGCGACGGAACGGGGCGGCGAGCGGTGGCCGGCGGCGACGGCCGCCCGGTTCACTCCTGGACCTTGCCGCCGGTGATGCGCGAGATGGTCAGGGCGACCAGGATGATCAGGCCGTTGAGGGCGCCGATCCACTGCGCGGGGACGCCCGCGAGAGTCAGCACGTTCTGGATCATGAACAGCAGGAGGATGCCGCTGAAGGCCCCGAACATGGTCCCCTTGCCGCCGTTGAGGCTGATCCCGCCGATGACGGCGGCGGCGAAGACCGTGAAGATGTAGCCGTTGCCCTGCGCCGAGGCGACGGAGGCCAGGCGCCCGGACAGCAGGAGTCCGGCCAGGGCGGCGAGCACGCTGCCGGTGACGATGACGATCCACAGCACCCGGTCGGTGCGGATGCCGGCCGCCCTCGCCGCGTCGACGTTGCCGCCGATGGCGTACAGCGAGCGCCCGAAGCTGGTCCAGCCGAGCACCACGACGGCGACGGCGAACAGGGCCAGACAGATCCAGATCGACGCCGGCATCCCGAACCATTCGGCGGTGCCCAGATAGAGCATCGACGGCGGGAGCTGGAAGAAGGTCTGGCCGCCGGAGATGCCGGTGAGGATGCCGCGCAGCACGATCAGCATGCCCAGGGTGACGATGAAGCCGTTGAGGCCGAAACGGATGATCAGCAGGGCGTTGACCACGCCGACGAGCGCACCCACGGTGAGGGTGACGGGGACGGCCCAGGCGCCGGGCAGCAGCCCGAGTCCGTGTCCCGCGCCGGCGGGGACGACGAGCCAGGCGGCGACGCCGGGAGCGAGGCCCATGGTGGACTCCAGCGACAGGTCCATCTTCTTGACGATCAGGATCATCGCCTGGGCGAGGACCAGCAGGGCCATCTCGGACATGGTCTGCAGGACGTTGACGAGGTTGTCCGTCTGCAGGAAGACCGGGTTGACGATCTGGCCGACGATCGCGATGACCACGATGGCCGGGACGAGGGCCAGATCACGCAGCCGGGCCACGGGTATCCGGCCGCCGAGCAGACCGCTGCGCCCGGCCTTCGGCCCCGTGGCGCCGGGGGTGGGGGAGTCCGCGAGGGCGGTCTCAGGCATGGAGGTCCACTCCTTCCATCGCGGCGACGAGGTCGTGGTCGTGCCAGCCGCGGCCGATCTCCGTGGTCACCCGGCCCTGGAACATCACCAGGACCCGGTCGCACATGCGCAGGTCGTCGAGTTCGTCGGAGGCGACGAGCACGCCGGTGCCGGTCTGCGCGGTCTCCTCGACCTTGCCGAGGAGGAACTCCTTGGAGCGCACGTCCACGCCCGCCGTCGGGTTGATGAGAACCAGCAGACGGGGATCGTCGGCGAGGGCGCGGGCCATGACGACCTTCTGCTGGTTGCCTCCGGACAGCGAAGACACGGGCAGGCCGGGCCCGGGGGTCTTGATCGCCAGCTTCTCGATCACGGTCTCGGCCAGTCGGTCACGGCGACGGGCGCTGATGAAGCCGTTCCGGCCCAGCCTGCCGGGCACGGAGAGCGTCGCGTTGTCCGCGATGGACATGTCCGGTACGAAGCCCTGGTGGTGCCGGTCCTGCGGGACGAAGCCCGCGCCCGCTGCGAGGGCGGCGGGCACGCTGCCCGGTCGTGGCCGCCTGCCGGCGATCTCCACCGCGCCGCTGCCGGCGGCCCGCAGTCCCACGACGGTCTCGGCGACCTCGGTGCGCCCGCTGCCCGCAGCCCCCGCGAGTCCCACGATCTCCCCGGCCAGGACGCGAAAGGAGACGTCGCTGTAGGTCTCGCCGCTCAGGCCGCGGACACTCAGCGCGGCCGTGCCCATGGAGTCGGCGGTGCTTGCCCGCTCGGCGCCCCGCTCGGCCGCCGCCTCGCCGGTCATGGCGGCGACGAGTTCGCTGCGGGGCAGTTCGGCGACCGGCGAGGTCAGGATGTGCCTGGCGTCGCGGAACACCGTCACCATGTCGCAGATGTCGTAGATCTCCTGAAGGTGATGGCTGATGAACAGGAAGGTGACGCCCTGGCGTTGCAGGTCGCGGATGCGGTCGAAGAGCCGGTTGATCGCGGCGCCGTCGAGCTGGGCGGTCGGCTCGTCGAGGATGATGAAGCGGGCGCCGAAGGACAGCGCGCGGGCGATCTCGACGAACTGCCGCTGCTCCACGCCGAGTTCACTGGCGAGGGTCTGCGGGTCGACGTCCACGGACCAGGCCGAGAGCAGGTCCCGGGCGTGGCGGCGCAGATCCTGCCAGCTGATGAGCCGGTGACGGCCGCGGTCGTGCCGGTTCAGGAAGAGGTTCTCGGCGACGGTCAGCGTGGGGATGATCGTCGACTTCTGGTAGACACACGCCACGCGTCGCCGCCAGGCGTCGCGGTCCGTCAGCCGTGGTGCCGGGTCGCCGCCGAACCTGACCGTGCCCTCGTCCGGTGCCTGCAGGCCGGTGAGGACGGACACCAGGGTCGACTTGCCGGCGCCGTTGCGGCCGACGAGCGCATGTGTCTCGCCGGGCCTGACGGTGATCCGGGCGCCGCTCAGGGCGACCGTCGGACCGAATCGTTTGACAATACCCGTCGCCTCGACAACGGGCGGGTCGCAGGTGCGGCTCGCACGCTCCCCGTCGTTCATCTCAACCACCTTGTGTGCGCCGCGAGTTGTCAGCCGAGGTTGTTGCCCCACAGCGACTTGTCGCCGCTCTTCAGGCTGGGGACGCCGCCGTAGGTGCCGCCGTCGGCGGTGACGAGCGGGGCCGCGAGCTGGTCCTCGAGCAGCCCGTCGCGGACCTTGACGATGGTGCTGTCGTGGTCGGTCCTGCCGGGCCGGAACGTCCTTCCGTCGATCGCGGCCTTCAGGTAGTACAGGGCGTACTTGGCGTAGAGGTCGGCCGGCTGGGACACGGTGGCGTCGATGTGCCCGGCGGCGATGTCCTTCAGTTCCTCGGGGATGCCGTCGTTGGAGACCACGAACACGTGCTTCGGGTCCTTCGGGCCGACCAGCAGGCCCTTCTGCTTGAGTACCTGGAGGGTGCCGGACAGGGCGAAGCTGGACTGCATGTAGACACCCTTGACGTCCGGGTTGGCGGTCAGGTCCGTCTGGAGCTTCTGTGCGGCCACGGCCCCGTCCCAGTTCGTGGCCTCGCCGAGCACCCTGATCCCCGGGTAGTCGGCCTTCATGCAACTGTTGAACGCCTCGGTGCGGTCCCGCCCGTTGACGGAGGACAGGTCGCCCTGGAGCATGACGACCTTGCCCTTTCCGCCGAGCCTGGTGCCGAGGTACTTGCACGCCTTCTCGCCGTAGGCGCGGTTGTCGGCGCGGACCACCATGTAGACCTTGCCGGTGTCGGGGCGGGTGTCGACGGTGACGACCGGGATCTTCTTCGCCTCCAGCTGCGCCAGGGTCGGCGCGATGGCGGCGGTGTCCTGCGGGGCCATCGCGATGCCTTTGACCCCCTGGCTGATGAACGTCTGTGCGTCGGCGGTGAGTTTGGCGACGTCGTTCTGCGAGTTGGTGGTCTTGAGCGAGAGACCGAGGCGCTTGGCGGACTCGGGCGTGTACTTGATGTACGAGTTCCAGAAGTCGGTGTCGGAACGCGGGTAGTCGACGCCGACCAGTGGCGCGCCGCCGGACGCGGTACCGGAGCCGCTGTCGCATGCGGTGAGCAGCGCCAGGGCGGACACGGCCGAGGCGGCGGAGCAGAGGGCTGTTCTGAGTCTCATCGGTGATTCCTCGCGCTGGTCCGGGAGCAGGAGAGATGGGATGTATGTATAGGGCGACTGCTGTGATGCTGTCCAGACCCCGGGATAATTTGCTGCAAGAGAGGCTCTCTTGACCATGCGTGGCGGCGACTGGTTTGAATCCATCCCATCAATGATGCTGCAAGCCCGTTGACATCAGCGCGTCACATGGTCGAACTTCGTGCGTGGCGACCGGCGTTCCACAGCCGTGAGCGTCGTGCTCTTCCCTCTGTCCCCCACTTCAGGGATGTCCTCATGTCGAGCTCGTTCAACAGACGCCGGTTCCTGGCCGGTGCCACAGGTGTCGCGGCGGCGGCCGTCGGGGGCGGTGCCCTCGGGGCGGGCGTCGCCCAGGCGGCGCCGAGCACGTACACCCCCGCATGGCCCTCGGTCGACCAGCACCCGCCCGCCCCGGAGTGGTTCCGGGACGCCAAGTTCGGCATCTACTTCCACTGGGGCGTCTTCAGCGTTCCCGCCTACGACAACGAGTGGTACCCGCGCAACATGTACATCGCCGGCAGCGCGGCCAACCAGCACCACATCGCGACCTACGGCGACCCCTCCGTGTGGCCGTACCACAACTTCATCGACGGGGCGAAGGACAAGGCCGGGAACACCGTGCAGTTCGCGCCCAGGCTGAAATCGGCGGGCGGGAACTTCGACCCCGACGCGTGGGCACAGCTGTTCCTCGACGCGGGCGCGAGGTTCGCCGGACCGGTCGCCGAACACCACGACGGCTTCTCCATGTGGAACAGCCAGGCCAACGAGTGGAACTCCGTCGCCAAGGGCCCGAAGCTCGACCTGCTGCACCTGTTCGCCACGGCGATCAGGGCCAAGGGCCTGAAGCTGCTGGTCGCCATGCACCACGCGTACCACTTCAACGGCTTCTACGACCACGTCCCCGCGCAGACGGATCCGAGCCTGCAGAAGCTCTACGCGCAGCTGGGAACCACGAAGGAGAACCAGCTCTGGTACGACAAGCTGAAAGAGGTCGTCGACCAGGCCCAACCGGACATCCTCTGGCAGGACTTCAAACTCGACGCGGTCGACGAGACCCAGCGCCTGAACTTCCTCTCCTACTACTACAACCAGGCGGACGCCTGGGGCCGCGAGGTCGTCGCGACCTACAAGGACGGCCTCGACGCCAAGGGCGAGGTCTTCGACTACGAACGCGGCGGCCCGGCCGACATCACCACCCCGTACTGGCTGACCGACGACAGCATCTCCAGCTCGAGCTGGTGCTACACCCAGGGCATCGGCTACTACACCGTCCAGCAGATGCTGCACTCGTTCATCGACCGGGTCAGCAAGAACGGCAACATGCTGCTCAACATCGCGCCGATGGCCGACGGCACCATCCCCCAGGCGCAGAAGGACATCCTGCTCGGTATCGGCGACCACCTGAAGCGCTTCGGCGAGTCGGTGTACGCGACCCGGGCCTGGACGGCGTACGGCGAGGGCCCGACGAAGATGGGCGGCGGCTCGTTCACCACCCCGCATGCCGGCACCGCGCAGGACATCCGCTTCACCCGCAACAAGGCCGGCAACGTCCTGTACGCCACCGCCCTGGGCTGGCCCGGCAGCTCGCTGACGATCAAGACCCTCAGTTCGGACCGGATCAACCTGTCGTCGCTGACCTCGGTGAAACTCCTCGGCACCACCGCAGGCACCTACCTCGACCTGCCCGCGCCGGTCCAGAACCCCTCCGGCCTCACGGTCACCCTGCCGTCCTCGGCGCCGTACAGCGCCAACGCCTACGTACTGAAACTCGCCTTCTCCGGAACGATCCCGGGCCTGCGACCGCTCGCCGGCGCCGTCGCCTTCACGGACGTCAACTACAGCGGCAGGGCGGGCGTGTTCGAGGTCGGCGACTACACCGCGGCCGACCTGACCGCGGCCGGACTGGGCGCGCGAACGCTCTCCTCCCTCCGACCGGCCCCCGGTTACCAGGTGGTCGGCTACTCAGGAGACGACTTCACCGGCACCTCCTGGACCTTCATCGACGAAAGCCCAGACCTGCGGGTCACCGGCAACAACGACCAGATCACCTCCCTGAAGGTCCAGTTCAACCCGGCCACCTACTTCCGGCTCACCAACATCACCGACGGCCTCGTCCTGGACAGTGGCGGCAACGTCGCCTCGGGCTCCGACCTCAAGCAGTGGACCTGGGACGGCAGTTCCAACCTGCAGTGGCAGGCGGTGGCGGTCGGAGACGGCTACTACAAGCTGGTCAACCGCACGAACGGCATGGTCGCCGACGGCTGGGGCGCCACCGCCGACGGCTCCGCGGCCAGACAGGCCGCCTGGAACGGCGGCACCAACCAGCAGTGGACGATCACCCACCGGGGCGACGGCCGCTATTCGATCGCCAACCGCACCACCGGCCTGGTCCTCGACGGCGGCGGCAAGGTCGAGTCGGGTTCCGTCGCCAAGCAGTGGACGTACGGAAGCAGCACCAACCTGCTGTGGACCTTCACGTCGCCCTGAACGCAGGTCCGGCATGGCAAGCGGCTGCGGCGGTGCCACGGCGATCCGCTGCGCCGGGACGACGGATCGGACGTGGGTGGCCGGATCAGTGTCGGGCGAACTGGACCTGGGTCGGCTGCACCACGTTCGGCCGTAGCGCGATCCCGCTGATGGTCAGCCGCTCTCCATAGATGTCCGTGAGCCTGATCGCGCTGCCGCATCCGCGGCCGTCGGCGGAAACGAAGTAGTTGTAGTCGGTGCGGGGCAGTTGCCGCCAGCCGTCACCCGCGCGGACCTCCAGCCGCGCGACCGGATTGCGGTGGCCGATCGCCTGGATACCGCACCAGTAGGGGCTGGAGCCGGTCTTGTACCGGATGGAGACGGTGCCGGTCGTGCTGGGGCTCAGCAGGCTCCAGGTGATCGGTATCCGACCGACTTCGAGCGGGGCGAGCTTGGCGAACGCCTGCTGGCTGAGGTCGAGTTGACCAGGTGCACAGGGAGCCGGGCACTCGTTGGTGATCCGGACCGTGATGGAGGCGCCGTTGGCCGCGTGGACGCGCACGTACGCGCCGCACGCCCGGGACGTCTCGTAGTCGGTGGTGTTCATCGCGGCGATCATGAGGTCGCTGCTCGGGCCGAACAGACAGGCGCCGTTTCCGTCGCCGGCCTCGTAGGCGGTGGCGACCCCTCGGTAAGTGGCCCCGGGCCGGATTCGTCCCGTCGACGGTGCCGCGGTGGACGCCGTCCGCGGGGGCCGAGAGGTGGCTTTGGCCGACCGTCGTGCTGCCGCGGTGCTGGACCTCTTGGGGGTCGCCGACGCGGTCGGGGTGTCCTTATCGGTCGCGGTGTGGGCTCTCACCTGGGCGGTTGCGGCAGGTGTGGCCGCCGCAGGTGCCGCGTTCACCTTGTGGTCGGGGAGCAGCCCCATGACCAGGTAGGCGAGGACGCCCGCGGCGGTCAGCCCCACCGTGGTGCCCAGCATCAGCCTCTGTCTGCGCCGGCGCTGCCGCGCGGCCTGCCTCGGTGTCGTCATGTCCGTCCGTTCGGAAGATCGAATCGATGGTGCACTGTCCAGTGGCCGCCGGCAGCGGAAAGGTTGCCGCCCAGGTCGCGGGGATCTGCACCTGCACGGGACTTTCATGTGTGGCGATGATGACATCCGGAGCCGCTGCTGGGGCGGTGCGGCCCAGGCGGCGGGGCTGATGGGCACACAACGTCCGGGGGGCGACGCGGGCAGCACCAACTGGCTGATGGGGAACGGCCGACCCGGACGTACTGGCGATCGCCGTGGACGACCTGGAGGTGACGGAGCTGACGTTCCCCGACGGCACCGGCCTGGTGGGCACGGGCAGCCCAACTCCGCAGCCGGTGCAGTCCGTCACGAGCTGACGGTCACGCGGCGCAGGGTTCCGAGGTCAAGCCGTGAGACATGGGCACAAACCCATGTGAGAGGGCTCGTGATCTCTCCTGGTTCGGCCCGCGTGACGATCGAGGTGCCTTACCAGCAGCTTCCGGTTGACCAGTCGGACGTTCGCCGACCCCGTCTCGGCTGTTCAGCCTGACGTGCCTGTCGGCGAGACAATCGAGTTCCGGCAAGCATTCGATCCCACTTGAACAGTGGGTCCTGGGGGAAGGACCCGCCGACGCAGCCGGCGGTCGTGGCCGAACCGCCGAGCAGGTCCTTGGCCTCGACGGTCGTCTTGGCGGTGCCCAGGACTTCGCGGCGCAGTAGGACGTACGCGCCGTCGTAGGCGGGTGTCCCGCCGGGAAGGCCAGCGCCGTGCCGCCGTCCGTGCCGGCGACGGACCGGGCTGTGGAGCCGTTCACCAGGGTCGCTGTGAGGCCGCTGCCGGAACTGTCACCGATCTTGCCGGAGGTGCGGTCGTCCTGGTCGAAGGTGTAGCGGGTGCCCGGCAGGCCCGCGTCGGGAGTCAGTGCCACGACGCCCGGTGCGTGGCACCGGGCGGATCCGTCGGCGGAAGGCATGGATCACGTCCTCAATCCTCGAGTGCCGGCCTACGTCGAACCGATGGATCATCTATGCCGCACTTCATCGAACTTCGTCGAACCGGTTCGGTGAAGCTCACACCGGGCGACCCGGCCGACAATCCCCTCGACATGATCTACCGGCTCCGTTTCCGGCCCGGAATTGCGGGATTGCGGTCGGGGGTGTTGACAGGCCTCCGGGCGGTTCCTACCTTCACTTCATGCGAACCGGTTCGACGATCCGGAGACCGCCTCTTCACCGTTCCCAGCCCTGGACGCCCGGCGCCATGTTCCTCCCGGAGCAGCGAACCGGTTCGAGCAAGGAGTTCCCGTGAACATCGGTGAGATCGCCAAGCGGGCCGGTGTCTCGCGGAGCACCGTGTCGTACGCTTTGAGCGGCAGGCGCCCGGTGTCGGAGGAGACCCGCCGGAAGATCCAGCAGGTCGTCGACGAGCTGGGCTACCGGCCCAGCGCCAGTGCCCGCGCGCTGGCCAACGGCCGGACCAGCACGATCGGTCTGGTCTTCCCGCCGGCCGGGAACCACTACACGGGGATGCAGCTGGACTTCATCGGCAGTGTGGTGGAGGCGGCCGCGGCCTACGACTATGACGTGCTGCTGTCACCGAGCGGTGTGGACAGTGACCGCTCGTTCCAGCGGCTGCTGGGGGAGCGGCGGGTCGATGGGGCGATCCTGATGGAGATCAGGCTGGCGGACGACCGGGTCGATCACCTGGCGGAGCTGGACTTCCCCTCCGTCGCCATCGGCCGTACCGCTCATCCTGAGGGCGGCTGGTGGGTGGGGCTGGACCACACCGCGCTGGCGGCGGCGTGTGTGCACCACCTGGCGGATCTCGGCCATCGTCGGGTCGCCTTCGTCAACCGGCCCGAGCAGCTGCTGCGGACCGGGTACGAGTCCGCGCACCGGGGCCTGGACGGCTTCACCAAGGCCGCCGCCGAGCGCGGGCTGACGGTGCGGACGTACTGCTGCGGTGACGACGCCGCATCGGGCCAGGCATGCGTGGAGCGGATCCTGTGCGACGACCCGGCCACCACGGCCCTGGTCACCCTGAACGAGGCCGCTCTGGGCGGCCTGTACCGAGGGCTCGCCCAGGCCGGCCGCCATGTGCCGCGCGACTTCTCCGTCACCGGGGTCGTGGCCGGCCGGTGGGCGGAGACGGTGACCCCGCAGCTCACCGCGGCGGACGTACCGGCGGCGGAGATGGGACGTCGTGCCGTCGACCTGCTGGTGGAGCGGCTCGGCCATCCCGACGCGCCGCCCCGGCACCATCTCCTCACGCCGCCGATCTCCCTGAGGGCCAGCACCGGGCCCGCGGGAGTCACACCCACCGCGGACGCGGGCTCTGGTACGACGCCCTGACCGACCCACGTAACCGTCTTCACCCCATCCTCATCACCTCTCGTCTCACCACCGGGCGCTCGCACCGCTCGACGGTGCCGTTCGCCGTGCCCGTCTCTCCTCGTCGCACCGTGCCTCGGCAGTGTCATGCCCAAAACAAAGGAATCCTTGCAATGAACCACTCCTCCAGACAGCGTCGTCTGACCGCCGCAGCCCTCACCGCCCTCGCCGTGGCCGTCACCGCCACCGCCTGTTCCTCCGGTTCGGGCAGCACCGACGCCAAGGGCGCCGGCAGCGGCACGTACACCATCTGGGACCCGTACCCCCAGTTCGACAAGGGCTCGGCCTGGGTGAAGCTACTGGACCGGTGCGGCACCGAGGCCGGGGTGAAGATCAAGCGGACCGCCTTCGACACCAGCGACCTGGGCAACAGGACACTGCTCGCAGCGCAGCAGGGCAACTCGCCGGACGTGCTCATCGTGGACAACCCGGTGGTGTCGACCCTGGCCGAGGCGGGCGTGCTCACCACGACCGACGACACCAAGCTGGACACCTCGAAGGTGGACCCCAACCTGCTCGCGGCCGGCCAGTCGGGCGGCAAGACGTACGGCACGCCGATCGGCGCCAACACCCTGGCCCTCTACTACAACAAGAAGGTGCTGAAGGAGGCCGGGGTGGACATCGCCTCGGTCAAGGACTGGACGTCGCTGACGGCGGCGCTGGCGAAGGTCAAGAAGGCGGGCAAGAAGGGCGTCACGTTCTCGGCGATCGGCACGGAGGAGGGCAGTTTCCAGTTCCTGCCGTGGTTCTGGGGCGCGGGCGCCAAGCTGACCGGGCTCGACTCCGCGCAGGCCGTGTCCGCCCTGTCGCTGTGGACGGACTGGCTCAAGCAGGGCTACGCACCCAACTCGGTGCTCAACAACACCCAGACCACCAGCTGGCAGGAGTTCGCCGGCGGCGACTACGCCTTCGCGGAGAACGGCACCTGGCAGCTCGCCAATGCGAGGAAGGCCGGGCTCGACTACGGGGTGCTGCCCATCCCCGCCGCGACGGGGGGCAACGCTGCGGCCCCGACCGGCGGCGAGTTCGTCACCATCCCGGTCCAGGACGACACCGCCCGCTACACCACCTCCCAGAAGCTCACCACCTGCCTGACCAGCAACGGCAATGTCTACGACACCGACACCGCCCTGTCCTACGTGGCCCCCACCAGCGAGGTCCAGAACAAGCAGGTGAAGGCGAACGCCGAGCTGAAGCCATGGGTCGACGCGGTCAAGTCGGCCAAGGGGCGCACGAGCGACGGCCTGGGCACCAAGTACCCCAAGATCTCGGAGCAGATGTGGAAGGCCGTCCAGTCCGCCCTCAGCGGCTCCAAGTCGCCCAAGGACGCGCTCACTTCGGCGCAGAACGCGGTCAAGTGAGGTGGGTTCGATGAAACAGACCACCCATCCGCCGGACCGGTGGTCCGCGCGCGTCCTGAACGGGGCGGCCACCTCCGCCCCGCCCCCGGCCCGCACCAGGACACGCCGCCGTCCGACCTCCCAGCAGTGGGCCGCCTGGGGATTCCTCGCCCCGGTGACCGTCTATCTCGCCCTCTTCTACGCCTATCCGCTGTACCGCAACCTCGACCTCAGCCTGCGCCACTACACCGTCCGCTCCTTCGTGCAGGGCAACGCACCCTTCACGGGCCTGAGGAACTATCAGACCGTCTTAGACGACCCGACCTTCGCCCCCGCCCTGCTCCACACGGCCGTCTTCACCGCCGTGTGCCTGGTCTTCCAGTACGCCATCGGCCTGGCCCTCGCGGTCTTCTTCAACCAGCACTTCCGGCTGTCGGCCACCCTGCGCGCCCTGTTCCTGGTGCCCTGGCTGCTGCCGCTGATCGTGTCCGCCTCCACCTGGTCGTGGATGCTCAACAGCGACTCCGGCATCGTCAACGCCCTGGCGAGCGCCGTCGGCATCGGGCCGGTGAACTGGCTGACCTCACCGTCCTGGTCGCTGACCTCGGTGATCATCGCGAACATCTGGATCGGCGTCCCGTTCAACCTGGTCGTGCTCTACAGCGGCCTGCAGTCCATCCCCGCGAGCCTCTACGAGGCCGCCGCCCTCGACGGGGCGAACGCCTGGCAACGTTTCTGGCGCGTCACCTTCCCGCTGCTGCGCCCGGTGTCCGCGATCACCCTGCTGCTCGGGCTGGTCTACACGCTCAAGGTCTTCGACATCATCTGGATCATGACCAAGGGCGGACCCGCGGACTCGTCCACCACCTTCGCCACCTGGTCCTACCAGCTCGGCTTCGGCAACCTCCTGCCCGCCTTCGGCCCGGGCGCGGCCGTCGGCAACCTGCTCGTGGTCGCCGCCCTGGTCTTCGGCCTGGTCTACGTCCGGGTCCAGCGGAAGCAGGCGCTGTCATGAGTCGAAGCACCAGCCGAACGTGGTGGAAGACGACCGTCGGTGTCCTGCTGACCGCGATCATGCTCTTCCCGGTGTACTGGATGCTGAACGTGTCCTTGACCCGCGACCAGGACATGCGCAAGAGCCCACCGGACCTGCTCCCTGTGCACGGCACCCTGGCCGGCTACCGCACCGTCCTCGACGAGCAGTTGCCCTACCTCGGCACCAGCCTCGTCATCGGCCTGGGCACCGTCGTCCTGACCGTCGCCCTGGCCGCCCCCGCCGGCTACGCCCTGGCCAAGCTGCGCCCACGCGGCGGCGGCATCCTGAGCTTCTTCCTGCTGGCCGCACAGATGATCCCCGGCATCATCATGGCGATGGGCTTCTACGCCATCTACCTCCAACTGGGTCTGCTCCAGTCCGTCCCCGGGCTGATCGTCGCCGACTCGACCCTGGCCGTCCCGTTCGCGGTCCTGATCTTCACGGCGTTCATGTCCGGCATCCCCGGTGAGCTGCTCCAGGCCGCGCAGATGGACGGGGCGAGGGTCCTGCGCACCTTCTGGTCCGTGGTGCTGCCGATGAGCCGCAACGCCGTCGTCACGGTCTCCCTGTTCGCCTTCCTGTGGTCCTGGTCCGACTTCGTCCTCGCCAGCACCCTCGTGGGCGGCGGCGCCCACGAGCCGATCACCCTCGGCATCTACCACTACATCGGCAACAACAACCAGCAGTGGAACGCCATCATGGCGACCGCCGTCGTGGCCTCGCTGCCGACCGCCGTGATCCTCGTCCTCGCCCAGCGCCATGTCGCCGCCGGCGTGACCGCCGGCGCCGTCAAGGACTGAGTCCTTCCCTCCCGTCACGACCGCTCCGGCTGCATGTCGGCCGGCCGGTGCCCCCTGCCCGAGAAACGAGTGACGCTTCATGACCGCCGCCCCGTCCGGCCCGGCCTTCTCCGTCCACGACATTCCGTTCAGCACGTACGGATCCTGGTTCGACATCTCGCCCGTGGTGGCGGAGAAGACGTACGCCGAGGACCTCCACCTCGTCTCGCACCAGAACGGCATGCACGGCGTGCTGCGCCTGGTCCCGCTGGACCCGGCGACGGGCGAGCGGGCCGCGGCCCGCGTCGAGGCGACACCGGGCCTGCTCAGCTGGATCGGCGAGGGCGGGCACGTCGACCTCGCCTACGAGTCGCCGGACACCGTGCGGCTGCGGGGGAGCGGCCTGGGCATCAGCGTCTTCGCCGCCGCGCAGACCCTGACCCCGTTCAGCGGAACGTACTTCTTCCACGACCCCGCAACGAACGGGCACGTGTTCACCTCGTACGAGACCGGACGCCGATACCGCGTCACCGTGCTGTCCGGCGCCCTCGCCGACCCGGCCGGCGCCCAGGCCCTGGGCAGCGGCGACCGCGGTCTCGCCATGGCCGCCGCGACGGACGGGACCTGGGAGATGGCGATCGAGGAACTCGACACCTCTCGTCCGCCCTACGCGTCTCCGGCACCCTTCGACGAGATCGTGGAGGCCACGAAGAGAGGCTTCAGAGACTTCGTCGACGCCGTGGCTCCCTGGCGCTCGTCCGCCACCCCGGCCGCCGAACTCGCCGCCTACGTCGTCTGGTCGGCGACCGTACGACCGACCGGGCTGGTCACCCGGCCCGCCGTGCTGATGTCCAAGCACTGGATGGACAAGGTCTGGAGCTGGGACCACTGCTTCAACGCCCTTGCCCTGGCGCGTGGTTGTCCCGAACTGGCCCTGGACCAGTTCACCCTGCCCTTCGACCACCAGGACGACAGCGGCGCCCTGCCCGACTCGGTCACCCACTCCGAGGTGCTCTACAACTTCGTCAAGCCGCCCATCCACGGCTGGGCCTTCGGTCACCTGCGCCGTCGCCTGCCGACACCTCCCGACGAGGCTGAGCTAGCAGAGATTTACCACCGGTTGGAGCGCTGGACCGACTTCTGGCTCACCGCACGACGGGCCCCCGGTGCCGAACTTGCCCACTACCAACACGGCAACGACAGCGGCTGGGACAACGCCACCACCTTCGACCCCGAGCGCGTGGTCGTCACCGCCGACCTGGCCGCCTTCCTCGTCCTACAGCTGCACGAACTCGCCGAGCTGGCAACGGAGTTGGGCAGGGTGGACGAAGCTCGCCGGTGGACGCGGGCGGCCGAGGAGACCCAGACGGCACTGCTGGAGCAGCTCTGGAGCGGGGACAGGTTCGTCGCCCAGGGCGTCGCCGGCGGGGACACCTGGAGCAGCTCGAGCCTCCTCGACCTGATGCCCATCGTGCTGGGCGAGCACCTGCCCGGCCAGGTCGCCGGCGCGCTCGCCGACCACATCAAGGCTCATCTGACCCCGTACGGCCTCGCCACCGAACTGACCACCTCACCGCACTACCTCTCCGACGGCTACTGGCGCGGCCCGATCTGGGCCCCCGCCACCGTCCTCGTCGAGGACGGCCTGCGCCGCGCCGGCCACCACCGGCTGGCGGACGACATCAGCGCCCGCTTCCGCGCCCTGTGCGAGACCCACGGCTTCGCCGAGAACTTCGACGCCCTCACCGGCACGGGTCTGCGCGACCGCGCCTACACCTGGACCGCCAGCAGCTATCTCCTGCTGGCCGAAGCACACGCACACCGAGACGGCCGCTGACCGGCTGCCTCCCCCGTGGCCCCCGGACCGTCCGGGGGTCGCCACACTCATGCAGGAGCCGCACCATGAAATCGCCCCGGATACACCCCAGCCCCACCACCCGCACCGGACGCCGAACGGTCCCCTCCGTCGCCGTCCTGCTGACCGCCCTGGCCGCGACCCTCGTGCCCGCAGCCCCGTCACAGGCCGCCGACACCGGCGTCACGGTGGACTTCGCGACAGCCGGAGGTGCGCCCACCTACCGCGCCTCCGGCATGATCTACGGGATGACGCCGAACGGGTCGCTGCCGCAGGACCACTTCTTCAAGGACATCAAGTGGCACTTCATGCGGGCCGGCGGCGCCCAGCTCAACAGCGGCGGCTACGGCACCAGCCTCGCCGACTACCAGACCCGTTGGAACGCCACGCTCGCCCAGTACAAGCGCACCGCGGCCCTCGGCGGCACCTTCGTGCTGCTCCCGCACGACCTGTGGGGCGCGGACAGCACCACCAGCCAGGGCTGGCCCGGCGACAACGGTGACTGGACGAAGTTCGACAACTTCGTCACGCAGCTCATCAACGACGTCAAAGCCAACAACATGACCGTCGAGTGGGACCTGTGGAACGAGCCCGACGGCAGGGGCTTCTGGGCTCCCTCGCAGAGCCAGTACCTGCAGATGTGGTCGCGCTTCTACGCCCGGGTGCGGGCGGCCTTCCCGGGCCAGCTCATCGTCGGCCCCAGCATGGCGGGCCAGCCGACCTCCTCCAACTCCTGGTGGACCACCTACCTCAACTACGTCAAGGCCAACAACGTCGCCCCCGACATCTACAGCTGGCACGACGAACCCGCCGATCCCGTCCCGGGCGTGGCGGGCGCCAACTCCACCCTCGCCGCGGCAGGCCTGACCAACACCCGCCCGTACCAGATCAACGAGTACGCGGCGCTCTCCCAGCAGAACCCCGGTGGCGGTGCCTGGTTCATCGGCCGTCTGGAGCGCGCCGGCGCCGACGGTCTGCGCGGCAACTGGGCCTCCGGCACGAACCTGCACGACTACGAGGCCAACCTGCTCACCAAGAACAGCTCCGGCCAGTACCTGCCGCTGGGCGAGTGGTTCATGTACCGCTACTACGGATCGCAGACCGGCAACATCGTCAACCTCACTCCGGGCGCCGGCACCGACGGCCTCGCCACCAAGGACAACACCGCCAAGAACGCCAAGGTCCTGCTCGGCAGCAACGGCAACACCGGCAATGTGACCGTCAACCTCACGGGCCTGAACACGACTTCGGTGGTGGAGAGCGGCAAGGTCCGCGCGGTCGTCCAGCGCGTCCCGTACAACGGCGGCGCCGCGGTGGCCGGGCCCGAGACAATCTCCGACACCACCCTGACCGTCAGCGACAACGCGGCCTCGGTGAGCGTCCCCTGGAGCAACGCCAAGGACGGCTACACCGTCACCCTGCTCCCGCCGTCCAACACCACCGTCCCGACCGTCGCCGTCAGCGAGAACAGCGGCCAGTGCCTGGACGACACCAACCTGAGCACCGCCAACGGCACCCAGTACCAGCAGTACCACTGCGAGGGCGGCTACCAGCAGATGCTCGACCTCAAGCCGGTGACGGGGAAGACCAACACCTACACCGTGGTCAATGAGCTGAGCGGCAAGTGCCTGGACGTCTCAGGGGCGTCCACCGCCGACGGCGCCGCCGTCATCCAGTACACCTGCAACGGCGGTACCAACCAGCAGTTCACCCTCAACCCCGTCACCGCACTCGGCAACAGCAAGGACTACCAACTGGCCGCCGTCCACAGCGGCAAGTGCGTCGACGTCAGCAACATCTCCACCGCCCCGGGAGCGCTGATCCACCAGTGGACCTGCGACCCGTCAAGCGCCCTCAGCACCAAGAAGAACCAGATCTGGCGACTCCCCGGCAAGTAGACTTTTTCAGGCTCCGGATCGAAGCGCAGACGCAGGCTCGGCCTGGTGATCGGTACGCCGCTGGCGTTGGTCTCGGCAGGCGTTCTGGCCTACGGCGCGGTCTTCGGGACCTTCGGCGACGATTCCCGGCCCCAGGCGTCCGCGGCGCCCCGGGTGCCCGACGACGCGACGGCGGCCGTGGCGTCGATGCAGCCGGGCCGCGCGCAGGGCTTCCACAGCGTCCGTATCCCGGTGACCTGGAGTGGTCACCAGGCGGCGGCCCCGGCCTACACGATCGACCCGGCGTACGTGAGCAGGGTCAGGCAGGTCGTCGACTGGGCCCTCGACGACGCCCTCTACGTCATGCTCGACGTTCATCACGACTCGTGGCAGTGGGTCAAGAAGATGTCCGCCGAGCACGATCAGGTGCTGGCCCGTTACCGCGCGACCTGGTCCCAGATCGCCAGGGCGTTCAGGAACGAGCCGGCCACGCTGCTTTTCGAGAGCGTCAACGAGCCGCAGTTCGACGAGGCGAGCGCCGCGCGCGAGGCCGAGCTGCTCCATGAGCTGAACAACGGGTGAAACTCACCTTCCATTTCTGGAGCGGCACCACCGCGACGTACTACGTGACCAAGTCCGGAACCTCCTTCACCGGTACGACGGCCTGACCGCCCCGCAGCAGCACGTTCCGTCCAGGGAAGGGGGCCGGCGCTTGCGCCGGGCCGGCTCCTTACCCCCTACTGCTGCGGAGCCAGCCCGCGTTCGCGCAGCCACTTCAGCTGCTCCGCCGTGTTGAAGCCGAAGTCGCCGCCGTGGTCGGCGAAGGGCCAGGCGGTCATGGTCCGGTCCGTCCCCGCGTAGTGGTTGAAGGCGGCGTAGACGGTGGGAGGCGGGCATGTCGGGTCCATGAGGCCGACGCTGAACAGCGCCGGCGCACACAGTCCGTCATGAGGCGTCGGTAGTAGTGGTTGCGGGGTGAGTCGATGCCGCGGGTCATGAAGCCTTCGACCCATTGTGTGCCGTCGCCCTCAGTGCGGTCCGGGGTGTCGTGGCCCTGGCCACGGCTGTCGACGACGAGTTGGGCGTAACCGGCCGCGGACCACAACAGGTGGTCGGTGGGCAGCCCCCGGCCCGCGCAGTAGCCCAGGAAGGTGACGACGACCGGCAGCGGCCCTTCGATGCCGCGTGGGCGCAACAGCCAGGCGGCCACCGGTTCGCCGTTCCAGCCGGGGAAGCGGACGTCGTCCACGTCGACGGTGCTCAGCAGATACCGGTCGGTGACCCGCTCGGCCTTCACCGCTCCGCCTCGGGCGCGTGCTTCGGCCAGGGTCCGTTGCCTGAAGACGTCGAAGTCCTCCGGCGGGGACATCTCCGGCCGGTCTGATGGGGACGGTACTGGGTTGCCACGGCCGGAGAGCGGGGAGACTCCGCGCCTCGGCGCCTGGGACGTCCGGGACTTCGTCACCTCCTGAGGATGTTCCCGGGAATCGGGGCTTTGGCTGTCGCGGCCGAAGCCCCTCGGGCCGGCTCTCCTGCGCTTACGATCCCAGCTCGGCGGAGAAGGGCCGGTCGTAGACCTCGAAGTTGCGTATGGACGCCCATGCACCGGAAGGCAATCCGGTGACCGTGACACGCACATACCGTGCCCGGGTCCGGAACATGGCCACCTGGACCTGACTGGTGCTTGTGGTGGCCGTGTTGTCGGCCAGCGTGCTCCACCTGCGGTTGTCGACGGAACCCTCGATCGTGTACCGGTAGTTGGTCCCCTCCAGTTCCCAGGCGATGCGGGTGCCGGTCAGCGAGCGGGGCGAACCGAGGTCGACCTTGAGCCAGTGGCCGGTGCCGCCGTTGTTCGCGCACCACCGGGTGGCGGTGGAACCGTCGACCGCCCTCGCGGCGGTGTTGCCCTTCGAGGACTCCTCGCTGTCGGCCGTCGCCGTCCGGCCGACGGCGATGTCGGCCGGCTGCACGAACCGGTCCAGCGTGACGCCGACGACGCTGTCCTCGGGATGAGTGGTGCGGTCGATGCCGGTGATCGTCACCCGGCCGTCGCCGCCGGCCGAGTACGCCAGGCCGGCACCGGTGCGCACATCGAAGGCCCGCACGATCCTGGCGTCGCCGAGCGACGGGGTGGTGAACGAGGTTCCGCCGTAGCCGGGCAGCAGGTGCACGTAGAAGGTGTCGTCCTTGCAGGTGAAGCCGTACTGGCCGTCGACCGGGTTCCACGGGCCGCCGCGGGTCCCGTAGACGGACCGGCCACAGGACGCCATGAAGGTGCCGATCCGCCGCAGCAACCCGGCCTGGGCGTCGGACACCGTGCCGTGCCGGTCCGGGCCGACGTTGACCATCGCGGTCATGTTCCGCACCCAGCAGTTGACCAGGATGTCCATGGCGGTGCCGTAACTCATCACGGTGGCAGCGGAGTTGTAACCCCAGGTGCCGTCGACGGTGAACACCTTCTCGACCAGGCCGGTGCGGATCGCCCCGCTCGGGACGGACGGGCCCTCGTCGCTGGCGTAGTCGCCCGTCCAGCCCGAGCGTGAGGTGGCGACGATACCGGGCTGGTGCTTGCGCACCATGCCCATCAGCCCGAGCGGCCTGCCGTCGCCGTCCGTCTCGCCGTAGACGGCGTCCACCGGCCACTCGTTGGCGGGGTCGCGGTACCGGCCGGGCTCCCAGAAGAACGCGCCGTCCGCGTCGCTGCCCTGCTCCGCCACCCAGCCGCCGTCCCACCACAGGTCGTCGATCGGGCCGTACCGGGTGACCAGCTCCTTGACCGACTGGTACACCTCGGTCTTCATGACCCGCGCGTTCTCCTTGTGCGCGGGATCGGTCGTGTAGTTCCAGGGGTTGGGCGCGCAATGGGTGCCACGGACGTCGTAGTAGCCGGGATAGCGCCAGTCGATCGGCGAGTAGTACAGGCCCACCTTCAGCCCCGCCGCCCTTACCGCCGCGACATAGTCCTTGACGAAGTCACGGCCCAGCGGCGCCTGCCCGGAGTTCCAGCTGTTGGGATGGTTCAGCGGCCACAGTGCGAAACCGTCGTGGTGGCGCGTGGTCAGCGTCACGTACCTTGCTCCGAAGTCCTTGGCCAGCCGTGCCCAGGCCTCCGGGTCGTAGGCGTCCGCGGTGAACTGCTCGTCGGTGGCGTCGGTGACGTATGTGCGGTAGTCCGCCGGCGTGACCGGGGCGTTGTGCATCCACCACTCGCCCTTGGCCGGGCCCGAGTACACGCCCCAGTGGATGAACATGCCCAGCTTGGCGTCGTGGAGCCACTGGATCGCGGAGTCCGGCTGCTGCTCGACGCCCATGTCGGTCCTCGGGATCCGCAGAGCGGGCAGCGGCAGCGGTGCGTCGGGCGCGGCGTACGCGGGTGCCGCCACCGTGACGGAACTGACGGCGGTGGCCGCCGTCATGGCCGCCATGGCGGCGAGTACCGATCTGCGTGACGTGGATTCCGGCAACGTAGTTCCTCCTGTTCGGCTGTTCTCTCAAGACATTGGATGAATTAATGAATGCCGATGCCATGTCTGTCGAGGCTTGTGACGAATGTTGTCGTGAAACAGCGGTAGTTGGTGGACGGGTTGCCCCTATCGCGAGCGGTGACATGGGATGTATGTGTTGCACCGGGGCGGAGCTGTCTCCATCGAAAAGATCAAGTCACCCTTCGGCGGACGACCATGGTGAGCGAGGTTCGGGACCTGCTTCGGTGACGATCGCGTACATCGCCGAGTCCGCGGGTGTCTACCGCAAACCTCCCAAGAACCGCAGCAAACTCGTGGAACTGGTCTTCCGTGAGCTGGAGAGCATGTGGGCCGTGGAGATCATCCGCGATGTCTAGCGCGTGGCCCGCAGGAACCGGGTCGGGGTGCTAACTCACCGCTAAAGGCATCCCGTTCGTCGTCTTCGACGCGATCGACGAGCTGCCCGACGACGTGCCGTTCGTCAGTGCCACGAACTGGCGAGGCGGTCAGACGGCGACCCGGCACCTGCTCGAACTGGGACACCGGCGCATCGCCGTGATCAGCGGGCCCGACCACCCCTACTGCCGCGTCCGGCTGTCCGGTTGCCTGCCGACGGCGTCCGATCAGGTGGTGAAGGCCCAGCTCACGCACGAGCACGGGTCCGCCGCGGCGGTCGAGCTGCTGTGCCGTCCCGATCGACCCACCGCCGTCTTCACCGCGAACGACATGCAGGCGCTCGGTGTCTACAAGGCCGCGCGAGCTCGGGCTGCGCATCCCGCGCGATCTCAGCGTCGTGGGCTACGACGACGTCCCGGCCGTCGTCTGGGTGGATCCGCCTTTGACCACGGTCCATCAGCCGCTGGCCGAAATGGCCGTAGCAGCCACCGAACTGGCCCTGGCGCTCGGCCGCGGTGAGGAAGTACCGCAGGTGGGACTGGAGATCGCGACCACCCTGACCGTCCGGGAGAGCACGGCTCCGCCGAAGGAGGCGTGAGGTCGCGCCGGGACACGGGTTGTGCCCTGGTTGCCCGGCATGCGGCGGGGGCGACCAGGGCGGAGGCCGGTCGGTCAGGACGCCGTGCCGGTCACCGAGCTCCCGGACTTCGTCACGTGGTACGTGACGGTGGCGCCGCTCCAGAAGTGGAACTTCAGCGTCACCGGCGCGTTGTCGTGCACCGCCTTCAGGAAGTCGGACGTCAGGGTGATCCTGCCGCCCGCGTAGTCGGGCGAGAAGGACTGGTTGAACTGCTGGTACGGGGTCCAGTCGGCCGGGCCGGCGTTGCTGCCGTCGGCGTACGTGGCCTCCATGGTCGCCAGCACGTCACCGCGGTACTGCGTGGGAAGTGCGAACGAGCCCGTCGTGCCCGTGGCGCCCGACAGCACCGGGGTGTCGTAGGTGATGACGTCGATCTTCCAGGGCAGCCCGCGGGAGAACCGGGCCTGGAGCGTCGCGTTCACCCCGTACGCGCGGTTGCCGGTCAGCCGGGTCAGTGCGGTGGCCGTGAGGGTGAGCCGGTCGCTGGACACGGTGTAGTCCCGTCCCGCGACCAGCTTCTCGCTGCCCTGCCACAGGCCCCGGAAGGTGGTGCCGTTCGGGTTCAGGGTGAGTGACTGGGCCGTGATCGGGGTCGACTTCGCCACGAAGACCTTGTCGAGGGAGGCGGTAGCCGAGCGGGTGGTCCAGCTCGACCTGATCCAGGCGAACAGGGCGGGGTCACGCCACTTGAGGGTGGAGCGGTTCAGGTAGGAGAAGGGGTCCCACAGGGCGGTGGTGACCCCGGCGACCCGCGCCTGGTATCCCAGCTGCTCCAGGTACTTCAGTCCCTCACCCCGCTCGATGGGGTCGGGATGGTTGTAGTCGGGCCAGCTCAGCGTGCCGTACTCGCCGAGGTAGACCGGGATGCCCTTGGCGACGAACGTGTCGTGCATCCGGGCGAAGGCGTCGGTCAGGTCCTTCTCGGCGGTGGCGTCGTACCGGGTGCCGCCCGCGATGTTCACGCTGAACGGGTACCAGCTGTAGTAGTGCACGGTGGCGACCAGGTTGCGGTCGTGCAGCGCGCCGATCGTGGTGGACAGGTCGTCCATGAGGTTCTGGGCGGGTGTGCAGCCCTGCGTGGGCAGGACGAGCAGGCGGTCGGTGTTCCCGCCGCCCGTGGCGCGGACGACCTTGTGGAAGGAGGTGTTCAGCTCGTTCAGGAACTGGGTCTTCTGCGCGGGCGTGGCGTTGTTGAACTGCGGCTCGTTGACGCTCTCGAAGAGCAGGGTGCGCGGCTCGTTCCGGAACGTGGTGGCGATCTGGGACCAGGAGGCGTCGAAGCGGGCGAGCACCTTGTCGTGGTTGGTCGTGATGCCAGCGATCCACTGCCACGAGTCGTGGTGGACGTTGATCACGACGTACAGGCCGTCGGCCAGCGCCCAGTCGACCACCTGCTTGACGCGGTTCATGTACGTGGCGTCGATGGTGTAGGGCGCGGTGGCGGACTGGTGGTCGGTCCAGGTCACCGGGATGCGGACGCTGCGGAAGCCCTGCGCGCGGATGGTGTCGAACAGGGACTTGGTGACCGCGGGATTGCCCCAGGAGGTCTCGTCCGGGATGGCGTCCAGGGTGTTGCCCAGGTTCCAGCTGGGCTGCATGGCCGCCACGGCGTCCATGGCGGAGGCCGGAACCCTGACCTGCGACCGCGCCGGGTGCGCGGGGCCGTCGGCAGCCGCCATCGTGGTGCCACTGGACAGGCCCGCGATGACGAGCAGCGTCAGCAGCAGGGCGGCCAGGCGCCCGGGGCCGCGGCTGCGGTGGTGTGCGGGGTGCCGTATGTCCTTCACCTGTTGTTCCTTTCGGTAGGTGGTCGGGCCGGTGGTCGGGTCGGTCGTCATGGTCTGAGGGGCTCGTAGTCGAACCAGTCGAAGTGGACGGTGCCGACCGCGGCGTACATGCCGATGACGCGGCCCGTGAATCCGCCGGCGACCTCGGTCGACAGGTAACGGCCGTCGAGGGTCGCGAGCACGGTGAAGGTGCCGTCGGGCTGCTCGACGCCGAGGGAGACGACGTCGGGGCCGGTGCGGGAGTCGTGCGGAGGCGGAGGGTCGGTGACCGTGAGGCCGAGGACGACCGGCCCGTCGGGTACGGGCTGTGCGGCCACGACCGTGCGCAGGGAGCCGACGCGCGCGATCACCCGCACTTCGCTGCCGGACGCCTCGATCGCGTAGTGGTGCCGCTCGTCCAGCCGGACGGCCAGGCCGCCGGTGCCCCCCGAGGGGTCGACCAGGGTGCGCGCCCGGCAGGACAGGTGCTGCTGGCGCCGGCCGGTGAAGACGACGTCGGGTTCGTCGAGGTCGACGCCCCGCGCGCGGAGCGTCAGCCATCCGGGGCGCTCCTTGGTGGTGCAGAGTTCGGCCGGGCGGTCCCGCACGGAGATCCACGACGGCCCCAGTTCGCTCAGGTCGAAGTCGTCCCGCGGCTCCTCGACGGGGCCGGGGACAAGGGGCCACGGGAGCTGAGGCAGGTCCGGGGCGACCTTGCCGACGACCGGCCAGCCGTTCCCCCAGGTCACCGGCGCCAGGAAGGTCTCCCGGCCGAGCACGTGCCAGCCGGGCGTGCCGCCGCCGGGCCGTACCCCGAGCAGCACCATCCACCACGAGCCGTCGGGTGCCTGGACCAGGTCTGCGTGCCCGGTGTTCTGCACGGGGTGGTCGGTGCCGCGGTGGGTGAGGATCGGGTTGGCCGGGCAGGGCTCGAACGGGCCGCTCGGTGTGAGGCCGCGGGCGATCGCCACGCCGTGGCCGCGCTCGGTTCCCCCTACGGCGATGAGCAGGTACCAGTAGTCGCCGATCCGGTACAGGTGCGGCGCCTCCGGGGCTTTGTCGCCGGGTGCGCCGGACCACAACTTCCGCGGTGGCCCGTACGTCTCGCCGGTGTGCGGGTCGATGCGTACCTGCGCGACCCCGGCGACGGTGCACCAGCAGGTGCCGTCCTCGTCCCAGGCCAGGTCGGGATCGATGCCGGGCCCGCCGGGAAGCCGGATGGGGTCCGACCACGGTCCGGCGGGGTCGGTGGCGGTGACGATCAGGTTGCCGCCACCCTCGCTCACGTTGGTGACGATCAGCCAGAACCGTCCGTCGTGGTGGCGCAGGGTGGGGGCGTAGATCCCGGCGGAGGACGGCACGTCGGCCGCCAGACGCAGCTGGCTCGGCCGGTCCAGGGCGTTGCCGATCTGCGTCCAGTGCACCAGGTCACGGCTGTGGAAGAGGGGTACGCCCGGGAAGTACTCGAAGCTGGAGCAGGCGAGGTAGTAGTCGTCGCCCACCCGGCAGATGCTGGGGTCGGGGTGGAATCCGGGGATCACGGGGTTGGCGGGGCCGGTGTCTGACAAGCCACCAGGTCCTTTCGGTATACGGGATGTGCATGTCTCAGCCGGATGTTTCGTCCGGGGAGGGCGCGTTGAGGCGGCTGAGCCGGAGCAGCACGGCGGAGGGCGCGGTGGGCAGGGTCACGGTGAGGTGACCGGTGTCCCGGCGCCGGCTGGTGGTGGCCTGGCTGGAGGACGGGTAGAGCAGGTCCACGCGTCCCGAGGTACGTCAGGAGGGAGCTGCCGTTCTCGTCAAGGGTGATCTGGAGCTGAAGGGCGTCGTGACCCCAGCGGATCGTGCGCTGTTCCTCGGTCATGGCGGTCTCTCGGAGTCAGGTCCTGCGCAGCACCGCGCAACCACCGGGGGGCAGCTCGTGGACCGTGGCGCCGGTGAGCAGGTCGTGAGCGGGATCCGGCAGCGGCACGGTGTCCGAGCGGTGGTTGAGCAGGAACTGCCAGTGACGGCCGTCGGACGCGTGCCGGGTGACGGCTTCGACACCGCCCGGCAGGCCCGGCAACTCCGGCTCGGCACCAGCCTCCTGAAGCAGCCTGCGGACCAGAGCGCCGTAGTCGGCATCGTCCAGGCGAGTGGAGACGTACCAGCCCTGTCCGGTTCCGAAGCGGTGCCGCGTCAGTGCCGGGCCGTCGGCGAGCATGCCGTGGGTGTAGGCGGCGAGCGTCTCGGCGCCCTCGCTGCGCAGGGACTCGCTCCATACCGAGCCGTACGAGCCGTCCGACAGGGCGATCCGCTCATCCGTCCGCAGCGGGCGGTGCTCCTCGACACGGATGCCCAGGGCCTCGCGCAGCGGCCCGGCGGGATAGCCGCCGAGCCGGGCGTGCATGCGGTCGTCGACGCATCCGTTCGCGTGCTGGACGAGGAGCGTCCCGCCGCCGGCGACGTAGCGGCGCAGGTTCTCGGCGCCCGCGTCGGACAGGAGGAACAGGGCCGGCGCGACGACGAGCGCGTAGCGGCTCAACTCGTGCTCGGGATGGGCGAAGCCGACCGTCACGCCGGCGTCCCACAACGCCCGGTGTGCCCGGCTCAGCTCCCCGTGGTAACCGAGGTCGGCGGAGGGCAGGCCGTCGACGCTCAGGGCCCACCAGGCGTCCGCGTCGTCCAGGACGGCCACGGACGCGTCGACCGTGGAACCCGCCAGCTCGCCGAGCCGGGCGACCGCCTCCCCGACCTGTGTGACCTCGCGGAAGATACGGCTGTCGGGGCCCGCGTGCGGGACCATCGCCGAGTGCCACGTCTCGGCACCGGCCCGGGACTGCCGCCACTGGAAGAAGAGGGCCCCCTCCGAACCGCGCGCGATGTGGCCGAGGGTGTGGCGCAGGATCTCCCCGGGCTCCTTGCCCAGCACACGGTCGCTGTCGTAGACGGTGTTGGTGCCCTGTTCCATCAGCAGCCATGGGCCACCGCCGCCCAGGGAGCGGACGCGGTCGGCGTGGAAGGCGGCGTCGGAGGCGGCGTCCAGACCCGGCGAACCCGGGTAGTGATCGGAGGCGACGACGTCGAGTTCGCGGGCCAGGGCCCACAGGTCCACGTTCTGGTAGGCGGGCAGCATCAGGTTGGTCGTCACCGGCCGGTCGCTGTGGGCGCGGATCGCGTCGCGCTGCTCGCGGTAGGCGGCGACGGTCTCGTCGGACCAGAAGCGGCGGAAGTCCAGGCTCTGGCCCGGGTTCTTGTGCCACTGCGTCGCCCGTGGTGGCAGCACCTGTTCCCAAGCCGTGTAGCGCTGGCTCCAGAAGGACGTTCCCCAGGCCTCGTTGAGGACGTCCAGCGAGCCGTGGCGGGCGCGCAGCCACGCCCGGAAGGCCGCCGCCGCGTGCTCGCAGTAGCAGAGGGTGGCGTACTCGTTGTGCACGTGCCACAGCGCGAGGGCCGGGTGGTCGCCGTACCGCTCGGCGAGGGCCGAGGCGATTCTGCGGGCCGCGTTCCGGTAGGCGGGTGCGGTCAGGCAGTAGGTGTCGCGGCTGCCGTGGGTGAGGCGGGTGCCGTCGGGTGTGACGGGCAGGGCGTCGGGGTGGGCGAGGGTGAACCAGGGCGGCGGGGAGGCCGTCGGTGTGGCGAGGTCGACGGCCACCCCGTTCGCGTACAGGCGCTCCAGGTGGGCGTCGAGCCAGGCGAAGTCGTAGCGTCCCTCCTCCGGTTCGAGCAGGGCCCAGGAGAAGACGCCCACGGTGACCAGGTTGACCCCGGCCCGGCGCATGAGTGCGTCGTCCTCCTTCCAGACCGGCTCGTCCCACTGCTCGGGGTTGTAGTCCCCGCCGAAGGCGAGCCCGCCCAGACGGTCGGTGATGATGCGAGTCGTCATGACGGTCCTCAGGTACGCGGAGTCGTGTCGGGCTCTGGCGGGGGAGCGGTCCCTGTCACGCGGCGGAAAAGCGTCGAAGCGCTTCACCTGACGGTCCGAAGGTAACGGACATGTTTCGTGCGAAACAAGAGCGAGAAGCTAGGGAATGTTTCCTTCCGCAGGTACATTGACAGCCCGTCATGACCATGGCCAGCGTCGATGCGCTTCGACATTCCCGGCCTTCAACCGGACATCCGCTCCCGCTCGTCGAGGGGTCTGACTCGTGGGTTCTCCTCCCGTCCCGCAACCGCCAGACTGCCGTTCCGTGATCCCGTGCTTCCGCTCGGGGAGCGTCGACGACCTGCTGGACCGGCTCACCCTGGACGAGCGGCTCGCCATGCTGCACCAGTACCGGCCTGCCCGGGACCCAGGAGGCGCTGCTGGGTGCGGTTGCCGCCGTCCGCCCGAAGACCGCCGTGGTCATGGGCAATTACCCCTACGCCGTCGCCTGGGCCGACGCCATCTGCCGGCCGTGCTGTGGACCTCCCACGGCGGACGGTCGTGATCCCGTCCACGCACGGTACCGGCGATGCGGCGCGCTTTGACGTCCACCGCTGGGGCGACCGCCTGTCACGATCGACAGCCGGCACCCATGGCGGCTGCGGACGGGTGGTCCCGACGGCACTCTGCACACCGCCGCGGCAGGGTCCGCGACGGCCGAGTTCTCGGTCGGCGGTGCGGCGGTCCGCGGACACGAAGCTCCCAGTACCGCCGCAGCACCTTGCGTCGTGTGCCGTCCGCCGCTCTGCCTGACGGGTCGCGCAGATCCCCGCCCCCTGATCCCAGCTCGACTTCCCCTGCGTAAGTCCGAGGTAAGTCATGAGCACGTTTCACCTCGGCTGACGCTCTGTTCTTGCCGGTTCCGGTTCCGGTGCCGCCGCCGCGATCGCTTCTCTGCCGACGGTTGCGGGGCAGGCCCTGCCCGCCGCTCCGGCGGCCGTAGCGAAGAGCGGCTATCGGTGGCGCAACGCCGCTAGGGGCGGCACCGGGTTCGTCACTGGGGTGCTGTTCCACCCGTCGGTGCGAGGGCTCGCCTACGCCCGGACCGGCATCGGGGGGCGCCTACCGCTGGGACGCCCCGACCGACCGCTGGATCCCGCTGACCGCCCACCTCGGCTGGGACGACTGGAACCTCCGCGGCGTCGAGATCATGGCCGTCGACCCCGCCCACCCCGACCGTGTCCGTCTCGCCCTCGACGCCTACGCCCAGTCCTGGGCCGGCAGCGGAGCCGGGCTGCGCTCCGAGGACCGCTAGGGCCTGTGTGAGGTCGTGATCAATTTCGGGTTCTGGTCCCGTGCGGGGACAGGACCTGGTAGGACGCTGGGTGTGACACGTAGGCAACTC
>NZ_JBEPBF010000048.1:0-65249 GCF_040298985.1 Streptomyces sp. NPDC001093
CGCGGGACGCCCGCGTCGCATGGGCGGCGCGGAAGGCGGCCACGGCCCGGCGCTCGGCCTCGGCGTCGACGCCGCCGGCGCGCAGGGCGGCACCGAGCCGCGCCTCGAACCCGGAGTCCGCACCGCCCTCGTCCGCCTGGTCCGCGCAGGCGTCGCCGGGCGCGGAGAGGGTGCCGCCGGGGTGCGCACGCCGGCGACCGAAGGGACCGTCGCCGCCGTGCCGTTCACCCATGCCCGTTCCCCGTCCTCGTCCGGCGTACCGGAGACATACCGCTTCCCGGGCCTCGTGCGGGCTCCGGGACCGACCGCGCTCCCGTATCCATACGGCTCGCGGCCGGCACCGTTCATGTCGACTCACCCGGCGTCCGGGTGCCGCCGTCCGTCACACCCTCGTCCGCCGGGTCCGGGACGCCCAGTTGCCGGGCGAGGCGCTTCAGCCCGCGGTGCGCGGCCGTGCGGACGGCGCCGGGGCGCTTGCCGAGGACGCGCGCGGCGGCCGGGCCGTCGAGGCCGACGACCACGCGGAGCATGACGGCCTCGGCCTGGTCGCTGGGCAGGGTGCGCACCAGCTCCAGCGCCCGGGCGGTGGACAGCGACTCCAGGGCCTGGTCGTGGGTGTCGAGCCGGCCGGGCAGCTCCAGCGCGTCCTGCTCCAGCGGCGCGGCCTGGGGCCGTACCCGCCGGCGGCGCAGATGGTCCAGGGCGCGGTGCCTCGCGATGGTCGCGGTCCAGCCGCGGAAGCCGGCGCCGTCGCCCTTGAACCGGCCCAGGTCGCGGGCGATCTCCAGCCAGGCCTCGGACGCCACGTCCTCGGCGTCCTCGCCGACCAGGCCCCGCAGATAGCCGAGCAGGCCGGGCTGCACGATCCGGTAGGCGACCGCGAAGGCGGTCTCGTCGCCGTCCTGGGCCCGCGCGACGGCCGCGCCCAGCTCCCCGTCGTACGCCTGCCGGCGGCGGGGTTCCCCTGCGTGACCCAAGAACCGTCCTCGTCCGTACCGAGCCCACGCCCGCTTCGGACCTGCGCTCGTGCTCGTAGCGAATCCCCAGGGACATCAGCGTCAGGGCTCACGGAAGTGTCACAGCCTTCCGCCCGCCGCGGCCCGCGGCACGGAGACCGGACCGGCAGACGACCGGCGGACCCGCCAACCCGCCTGGCCCATGGGGGAGTTACCGCGGACAGCGGCACGAGTGACCGCCTGGGGCGGGTGGTGTCACCAGTGACGCGGCGGGGCTCCCGGCCGGTCAGCGGGAGCCGGTCGCGTCCCGGCAGAGCAGCCGCAGCGAGCCCTGGCCCTCGTAGGCGCGCCGGGCCTCCTCGATGGGGTCCCAGAGCCGGCCGTCGGGGGTGCGCACCCAGTGGTCGCCGCCGGTCGTCCACCACTCGGCGCCGCTCTGCCGGACGATCACCTCACCGGCGTAGGCACCGAAGCCGCGCAGCACGCTCTCGACGGCGGCGTACGGCGGCCCCTCGCGCCGGATCTCCTCGATCATCCGGTCCACCCGCCACAGGCTCTGCGCCGAGTAGTCGAGCCGCACCCGCGCGCCCTCGCGCATGGTCGCCACGGTGTCCGCGGCCCATCGCACGGGCTTCGCCGCGGCGTGCGGCCTGGTGTCCTGCTGCGCTGTCACGTAATGGGCTGTCACATAGGGAAGAGCGGGCTGGACCGATCATCCGTCACGCCAATTCGAAACGTTTCGCCAACCGTCGCGGAACTACCCCACGTCCACCGCACGACAGGCACAGGACTCACGCACGCAGGGGGGTTTGACCCCCGGATCGCCGTAACCGCGGCGCTGCTCAGGACCCACTGCGGGCCCGCCGTGACACCACCGCGCGCAGGACGCGCCGTCCCTCGATCGACAGGTCCAGCGCGCGGCGCAGGCCCTGCGGACCGTGCTCGGCGAGGAGGTCCAGCACCGCCGTCTGCCGGCGCAGCTCCGCCGCGACCAGCGGAGGCAGGTCCGCCGTCTCCCCCGCCCGCCCGGCGTCGAGCCCCTCGGTCGCCGACGTACCGTCCGCCGCGGGGTCGAGCAGCCGGTGGATGCGCAAGGAGGCGACCGAGCAGGCGTCGGCCCAGGGCCGTACGGCGTCGGCGGTGCGCTCGGCCGGAACGGCCTGCAGCATGCGGCGGGCCAGCCGCACGGCCTCGTCGTCGCCGGGCCCCTCGGCGCCGACGGCTCCCCGGGCCTTCTCCAGGCTCGCGCCCCAGTCGGAGCCATCGGCAAGGCTCGCCCACAGCGGCCGCAGCAGCTCGTCGTCGGCGCCGAGCAGCGGCAGACACCGATCCAAACAAGCCAGCCCGCTGGTGGCCAGTCCGCGTTCGTCGGCCTGTGCGATCCGTTCCACCAGGCTCATGAAATGTCTCCCTCGCCGGGGCGCCGACCGTTACGGAGCCCGCACTTCCCTTTACTGCGTGATACGGCGCGGGAGTGTCACAGCAGATGTTTCCGGCCAAGTCAGCCCAGCCGGTTCGCCAGGTTGCGGAAGTCGGTCCAGGACAGCGCGGGCGCGCCCGGGTCCCACAGCTTCTGCGCGGTGGCCCGCAGCGGCATCCGGATGCCGGCCGCGACCTGGGCCTCGGTCTGGGCGTTCGGGAAGTCGCCCCAGACCGCGAACGCCCCGCCGAGGATCTGGCCGTCGTAGCTCGCCGGTACGGCGGTCGTGCCGCGCAGCACCCGTGGGTTCCACTGCTCGTAGATCCGCTGTCCGGTCGGATAGACGAAGGTCTGCGGCTGGCCGAGGACGTAGTAGAGGAACTCGTCGTTGTAGTTGATGACCTTCCGGCCCGCGCTCAGGTACTCGGCCGGCTGCCGGGCGCCGATCTCCTTGCCGGTCCAGTAGGCGACCTGGAGATCCCCGGCCGCCTGCACGGACGTGCCGCGGTAGAAGCCGTCGTTCCAGGCGCGCATGGTCCTGCCGTGGGCGCGGACGGTGGCGGCACGGTCGTTCAGCCAGCCGGTGGTGAGGTCGGCGACGGTGCCGCCGGAGCCGTACTTCTGCCGGGCGGCGGCCGCGAGCTGCGGATAGGAGGCCTGCGGGTCCTTCATGGTCAGCGCCTGGTACTCGTCGCCCCCGAGGTGCCACTGGTTGCCGGTGAACAGCCCCGCGTACTCGTTCAGCAGATCGTCCACGAGCTTGGCGGAGGCGGGCTTGGAGATGTCGATGGCGCCCTTGGTCACAACCTCGCTCGCGTTGCGCAGCTTCAGGTCGGGGTGGGCGGCGAGGACGGCGCCCAGGTGCCCCGGCGAGTCGATCTCGGGCACGACGGTGATGTGCCGGCTGCCGGCCAGGTCCACGATCCGCTTGACCTGTGCCTTGGTCAGATGGTTGGCGGAGACGATCTCGGGGTGGGTGCTGGACTCGATCCGGAACGCCTGGTCGTCGGAGAAGTGCAGCCCCAGTTCGTTGAACTTCAGGTCCCCCAGCTCCCGTATTCGGTCCTCTATCCAGGACTCGGAGTACGGTTTGCGCGCGATGTCCAGGTTGAACCCGCGCACCGGCTTGGCCGGCTCGTCCCGTACGACCCCCTCCGGGGCCGTGCCGCCGCCGTGCACCTCCTGCTTCAGGGTGCGGGTGCCGTAGAAGACGCCGGCGTCGCCGGGGCCGCTGATGTCGACCCGCCCGTCGCGGACGGTCATGGTGTACGACTCCTGGTTCCCGCCCCCGCCGCCGAGCGCCAGCCGGAGGTCCCCCGCCCGCACGTCGTCCTTCTCCCCCGCGTAGGTCAGCCCCAGCTCCCCGGCTATCAGCCGCCCCTCGTCGGCCAGCTCCCCGTCGCTGATCACCACCCGGTCCGCCTTCTGCGGCTTCCAGCCGGGCCCGCGCGCCGGTGTGTGGGAGCGCACCGCGGGTATCGTCCGCGGCGCCTGGGACAGCGGATAGGGCCGGCTGGGCGTCGGACGCGCCGACGGCGCGCCCACCCCGCCGGAAGCGGTACCGGCCACCCGGCCGGACGACGACTGCCGGGCACCCCCTTGCGACGCCCCGCCGCCCGCGCCCGACGAGGCCCACACGCCGACCCCCGTGCCGACCGCGACCGTCCCGAGGACCGCCGCGGCCACGACCGCCCGCTTGCGTATCACCTGGTGCGCCGAGGCACGGCGCTTGTGCTGGGTCACCCCGCCAACGTACGACCGATCCGGGCGTCACCCGTCACCCAGACGTTCCGAAACTCTCCCGTTCGGGTGAATTTCAGGCATCACACAGACACACAGTGACCACTCTCGATAACCTGACGACACACCTTTCACAGCATCCCCTGCCACGCCACATGTGACGCGAGGACCCACGCTGCCCGCCCACCGTCTTCCGTATCTCCCCAAGCCCCTCGACGCCTTCAACGCCGCACCCGCCGACGAGGCACGCGCCCTCCTGCTGCACTGCCTCCACAGCCTGCGCTGGTCCCACCGCGTCGCGGACCACCGCCCCTACCCCGACCTGGACTCCCTCCTGGCCGCGGCGGACGAGGCGGCGTACGACCTTTCCCCGGGTGACCTGTCGGAGGCCCTGGCCGGGGAGTCCCTCCCGGACCTGCCCGAGGACACCTACTCGGCGGCCCACATGGCCCTGAGCGCGGCACACGCGGCCTACGAGGCCAGGTTCGGACACGCGTTCGTCATCTACCTGGGCGACATCCACCCGGACGAATCCCTCGACCGCATCCTCGAAGCGATCCGATCACGATTGACGAACGATCCGGAGGAGGAACGGGTGATAGCGGCGGAGGAGCTCCGGCGCCTGGCGAGAAGCAGACTGGGCACCTGCCTGAGGGGCGCGGGGCCTTGTCCGTCAGCGGCTCCGCCGCGGGGCGCGACCAGCCCCAACGCGCCCGCAGTCGGCAAGTAACAGGACACACCACCCCAGTAGCCGCGCGCCCGCTCCCCCATCCGGTGCCAATTTGATCACACAAGGTAGGCCCCCCGTAAGGCACAACGCGGCGCATGGCTACGATGCTGGGGGCCGGTGGACCGTACCCGGCCGGGCCCGCCCGACACCGAAGCCGGCGCGGCCCCAATCCCCGCTCCCGGAGGGACTTCCGTGCCGGCTGGAACGCTGTACCGCGGCCGGGAAGGAATGTGGTCCTGGGTGGCTCACCGAGTCACCGGCGTCCTCATTTTCTTCTTCCTGTTCGTTCACGTGCTGGACACCGCTCTCGTGCGTGTCTCCCCCGAGGACTACGACAAGGTCGTAGCCACGTACAAGACGCCGATCGTCGCGCTGCTGGAGTACGGCCTCGTCGCCGCCATCCTCTTCCACGCGCTCAACGGCCTGCGTGTCATCGCCGTCGACTTCTGGTCGAAGGGCCCGCGCTACCAGAAGCAGATGTTCTGGACCGTGATGGGTGTCTGGGTCGTCCTGATGGCGGGGGCGATCTACCCCGTCCTCGGCCACGCCGCTCGTGTTCTGTTCGGGAGCTGAGGCCCATGTCCACGACTGAAACCACCGCGTCCGGAATCGGCCCCGTCGAGGGCGCCCCCGTCTACAGCGCCGACAACCCGGCCCCGCTGATCGAGGCGCCGCGCAAGCGCACCAAGAAGACCCCGAAGTCGACCCGGGGCAACTTCGAGCTGGCGGCCTGGCTCTTCATGCGCCTGTCCGGCATCGTGCTGGTCGTCCTGGTCATCGGCCACCTGCTGATCCAGCTCGTGCTGGACGGCGGTGTCTCCAAGATCGGCTTCGCCTTCGTGGCCGGCCGCTGGGCCTCCCCCTGGTGGCAGGTCTGGGACCTGCTGATGCTGTGGCTCGCGATGCTGCACGGCGCCAACGGCCTGCGCACGGTCATCAACGACTACGCGGAGCGCGCGAGCTCCCGCATGTGGCTGAAGGCCCTGCTGTACACCGCCACGGTGTGGACCATCCTGCTGGGCACGCTGGTGATCTTCACCTTCGACCCGAACATCCGCTAGGCACGGGGCTGCGAGAATCATGAAGATCCACAAGTACGACACCGTCATCGTCGGCGCCGGCGGCGCGGGCATGCGTGCCGCCATCGAGGCGACGAAGCGCAGCCGCACCGCCGTGCTGACCAAGCTCTACCCCACCCGCTCCCACACGGGCGCCGCGCAGGGCGGCATGGCCGCCGCGCTCGCCAACGTGGAGGAGGACAACTGGGAGTGGCACACCTTCGACACGGTCAAGGGCGGTGACTACCTGGTCGACCAGGACGCCGCCGAGATCCTGGCGAAGGAGGCCATCGACGCCGTCCTCGACCTGGAGAAGATGGGTCTGCCGTTCAACCGCACCAAGGACGGCACCATCGACCAGCGCCGCTTCGGCGGTCACTCCCGCAACCACGGCGAGGCCCCGGTCCGCCGGTCCTGCTACGCCGCGGACCGCACCGGCCACATGATCCTCCAGACGCTGTACCAGAACTGCGTCAAGGAGGGCGTGGAGTTCTTCAACGAGTTCTACGTCCTGGACCAGCTGATCACCGAGGTCGACGGCGTCAAGAAGTCCGCCGGTGTCGTCGCCTACGAGCTGGCGACCGGCGAGATCCACATCTTCCAGGCGAAGGCCGTCATCTACGCCTCCGGCGGCTGCGGCAAGTTCTTCAAGGTGACGTCGAACGCCCACACGCTGACCGGTGACGGTCAGGCGGCGGTCTACCGGCGCGGGCTCCCGCTGGAGGACATGGAGTTCTTCCAGTTCCACCCGACCGGCATCTGGCGCATGGGCATCCTGCTCACCGAGGGTGCGCGCGGCGAGGGCGGCATCCTGCGCAACAAGGACGGCGAGCGCTTCATGGAGAAGTACGCTCCCGTCATGAAGGACCTGGCGTCCCGTGACGTCGTGTCCCGGTCCATCTACACGGAGATCCGTGAGGGCCGCGGCTGCGGTCCCGAGGGCGACCACGTCTACCTGGACCTCACCCACCTGCCGCCGGAGCAGCTGGACGCCAAGCTGCCCGACATCACCGAGTTCGCGCGGACCTACCTCGGCATCGAGCCGTACACGGACCCGATCCCGATCCAGCCGACCGCGCACTACGCGATGGGCGGCATCCCGACCAACGTCGAGGGTGAGGTCCTGTCGGACAACACCACCGTCGTCCCGGGTCTGTACGCGGCCGGCGAGGTCGCCTGTGTCTCCGTGCACGGCGCCAACCGCCTCGGCACCAACTCGCTGCTGGACATCAACGTCTTCGGCCGCCGCGCGGGCATCGCCGCCGCCGAGTACGCCCACACGGCGGACTACGTCGAGCTGCCGGAGAACCCGGAGTCGTTCGTCGTCGAGCAGATCGAGCGGCTGCGCAACTCCACCGGCACCGAGCGGGTGGCGACCCTGCGCCGCGAGCTGCAGGAGACCATGGACGCCAACGTCATGGTGTTCCGCACCGAGCAGACGATCAAGACGGCCGTCGAGAAGATCGCCGAGCTGCGCGAGCGCTACAAGAACGTCGCGATCCAGGACAAGGGCAAGCGGTTCAACACCGACCTGCTGGAGGCCATCGAGCTGGGCAACCTGCTGGACCTGGCCGAGGTCATGGCCGTCTCGGCGCTGGCCCGCAAGGAGTCCCGCGGCGGTCACTACCGCGAGGACTACCCGAACCGCGACGACGTCAACTTCATGCGCCACACCATGGCGTACCGCGAGGTCGGCGCCGACGGCTCGGAAACCGTCCGTCTCGACTACAAGCCGGTCGTCCAGACCCGCTACCAGCCGATGGAGCGTAAGTACTGATGGCTACCCCTGTTCTGGACAAGGAAGAGGCGGCCGGCAAGCCCGAGCCCGGTTTCGCCGACTCCCCCTACATCACGGTCACCTTCCGGATCCGCCGGTTCAACCCGGAGGTCTCGGCGGAGGCGGCCTGGGAAGACTTCCAGCTGGAGATCGACCCGAAGGAGCGTGTCCTCGACGGCCTCCACAAGATCAAGTGGGACCTCGACGGCACCCTCACCTTCCGCCGCTCGTGCGCGCACGGCATCTGCGGCTCGGACGCGATGCGGATCAACGGCAAGAACCGCCTTGCCTGCAAGACGCTGATCAAGGACATCAACCCCGAGAAGCCGATCACGATCGAGGCCATCAAGGGCCTGACGGTCCTGAAGGACCTGGTCGTGGACATGGAGCCGTTCTTCCAGGCGTACCGGGACGTCATGCCGTTCCTGGTCACCAAGGACACGAACGAGCCGACCCGTGAGCGGCTGCAGTCGGCCGAGGACCGCGAGCGGTTCGACGACACGACGAAGTGCATCCTCTGCGCGGCCTGCACCTCCTCCTGCCCGGTGTTCTGGAACGACGGCCAGTACTTCGGTCCGGCCGCGATCGTGAACGCCCACCGCTTCATCTTCGACAGCCGTGACGAGGCGGGCGAGCAGCGCCTGGAGATCCTCAACGACCGTGACGGCGTGTGGCGTTGCCGTACGACCTTCAACTGCACGGACGCCTGCCCGCGCGGTATCGAGGTCACCAAGGCGATCCAGGAAGTGAAGCGCGCGCTGATCACGCGCCGCTACTGATCCTGCCGGTCCGGCGCCGAGGGCCCCGCTTCCGATCCTCCGGAAGCGGGGCCCTCGGGCGTTTTCGACCGGGTTTGCGCGGTTTGTATTCCCCGCGGCTCTAATCTGACGACATGGCAGACGATGAGTCCTACGAGCTGCTCGGTTTCGACAACGTGCTGCTTCCCGTCGGCGACCTCGGCGAGGCCGTCGGCTTCTACGAGCGGGCCGGATTCACCGTGGGGTTCCGCTTCGACGAGGGCGGTATCGCGTTGCTGAAGGTCGGGGGCGAGACACCCGGGATCCTGCTGCAGGCGGAGGAGGCGGTGGGGCGCCGGACCCCGCCCTGGCCCTCGCCGCGTGTCTGGCTGGAGGTACCGGACGCCCGGGCGGCGGCGCGGGAGCTGGCCGCCGCCGGCATCCCGCCGCTGGACGGGGTCTTCCAGGTGGTCACCGGCTGGACCGTGGAGTTCGCCGACCCGTGGGGCAACATCCTCGGACTCACGGACTACACCAAGCGCCCGGAGCTGGGCCGCCGAAGCTGACCACCCGGGGCGCCCGAGCCACTCGTTAGGCTCTCTGCCGTGCCCGCGAAGAACGACGGCCCCGAGACGGCCGGCTCCCCCAGCAGCAAGTCCGAGCCCAGCAGCAAGTCCGAGCAGACCCGCGCGCTGATCCTTCAGACCGCGATGCGGTTGTTCCAGGAGCGCGGGTACGACAAGACCACCATGCGGGCCATCGCCAAGGAGGCCGGGGTCTCCGTCGGCAACGCCTACTACTACTTCGAGGGCAAGGAGCACCTGATCCAGGGCTTCTACGACCGGATCGCCGCCGAGCACCAGCGGGCGGTCCGCGAGGTCCTGGACCGGGAGACCGACCTGGAGGCACGGCTCGCGGGCGTGCTGACCGTCTGGCTCGACATCGCCCGGCCCTACCACGAGTTCGCCGTGCAGTTCTTCAAGAACGCCGCCGACCCCGACAGCCCGCTCAGCCCCTTCTCCCCGGAGAGCGAGCACGCCCGTGAGCAGGCCATCGCCGTCCACCGCGAGGTGCTGGCCGGCTCGAAGTCCAAGGTTCCGGCCGAACTCCGTGATGTCCTGCCGGAGTTGATGTGGCTCGCCCAGATGGGCCTCGTCCTGTACTGGGTCTTCGACCGGACGCAAGGGCGCGAGCGCAGTTACCGGCTGGCCCGGCGCGGGGCCCGGCTGACCGCCCGTGGCGTGGCGCTCGCCCGCTTCCGCGTGCTGCGCCCCCTGGTCCTGGAGATCCATGAGCTGTTCACGGACTTCCTGCCCGGCATGACGAAGGCACTGCCGGACCCACGGACCACGGGGGCCGAGGGGACCAAGGGGCACGCGGAGCAGGCCGGCTGATCAGATCCACTGCAGACGCCACAGGCGGAAGACACCCGTGCCGTCGTCCAGGTACTGGCTGCCGCCCACGTCCTCGGTGCTGACCACGTACTCCTTGCGCTGCCACAGCGGGATCAGCGGGACGTCCTGGGCGACGTCCGCCTGGATGTCCCTGAAGTCGTTCGCGGTCCGGCTGCGGTCGGCGTACTGCTGGCTGTCCAGGATGAGATGGTCGACCAGCTTGTTGCTGTACCCGGTGCTCATCGTGGAGCCGGTGCCGACGAGCGCGGCGCCGAAGGTGTCCGGGTCGGGATAGTCGGGCACCCAGCCGACCGCCCACGCGTCGATCTTGCCGGTGGCCCAGCGTTTCTGGAAGTCGGTCCACTCGTACCCCTGGACGTCCACCTTGAACAGGCCGCCGGCCTCCAGCTGCCTCTCCAGCGCCGCGGCCTCCTGCTCACCCGCGCCCCGGCTCCTGCCGTAGCCGAAGGTGAACCGGACGGGCAGGGACACCCCCGCCTGGGTGAGCAGCGCCCGCGCCTTCTGCACGCTCTGCCTCGGGTAGTCGTCGAAGAACGAGGTGGTGTGGCCGGTGATGCCGGTCGGGATCAGCGAGTACAGCGGGTCGACCGTGCCCTCGTAGACCGTCGAGGCGAGCTCCTCGCGGTTGACCAGCCAGGCCATCGCGCGGCGCACCCGCACGTCGCGCAAGGGCGAGTCGGCGCGCGTGTTGAGGTACAGGTTGCGGGTCTCGGCGCTGTCGGACTCGGTGACCCGCTGGTTGGGGTCGCTCGGGTTCAGCGCGGAGAGCACGCCGGGCGGCAGCTCCCGGGTGGCGACGTCGACCTGCCTGGCCTTCCAGGCGCTGTCGAGCTTCGCGGAGTCCGCGTAGTAGCGCAGCTCGATCGGGCGGCCGGTGCCGCTGAGGTAGCCCTTGTAGCTGGCGTTCGGCTGGAGGACGGCCTTCTCGTTCCTGGTGTACGACGTCAGGGTGTACGGGCCGGTGCCGTCGACGGCGGTGTCCTTGCGCAGGGAGTCGGCCGGGTACTTGTCCTTGTCCACGATCGCGCCGGCGCCCGTGGCGACCTTCAGCGGCCAGGTGGCGTCCGCGGACGACAGGTGGAAGGTGACCGTCGTCGCGTTGTCGGCGGTGACCGAGGCGAGCGTGGAGAACAGCGATGACGGGCCGACATCGGAGTTGATCTTCTTGACCCGGTCGAACGAGTACTTGACGTCCTCGGCCGTCATCGCGCGTCCGCTCGGGAAGGTGATCCCGGAGCGGAGCGTGCACTGGTACGTCCGCAGACCGCTGCCCTGGAAGGCACAGCTCGTCGCCGCGTCCGGGACCGGCTCGACGCCGCCCGGCTCGAACGTCAGCAGCGACTGGAAGACGTTGCTGAACAAAGCCCAGGAGCCGGCGTCGTAGGCGCCCGCCGGGTCGAGGTTCGTGACGGCGTCCGTCGTACCGACCGCGATGGTTTTGTCCTTGTTGTTCTGCGACGGCAGCAGTTGCCAGCCGCCGATTCCCGCGATCGCGAGCACGAGCAGTGCCACGAGAACGCGCATGCGAACAGATCGCATGGTGGTGCCCTCCCCAGGCCCCTTCAAAGGCCCTACCCCTGGCCAGCACGATTTCGCCACTCCCCTAGTGGCGCGGCTCACCTAATCACACGGGTTTCGCCCGGGGGAAGGGCTTTCTGACCAGATGGGGAAAGAACTTACCGAGGCGTTGTTTCCCCCGGGTTTCACAGCGCCTTCACAGGTGTGGGAGCGGTTTCGGCCAGGGGGGTACGGCGGCCCGGTGCGAAGTCCCGGGTGTCCGCTATGACGTACGGCTATGACGTACGGCGCAGTGCCCGCAGTCCGCGCAACCCGATGACCCCGACGGCCGTCCCCAATACGAAGGAAACGACCGCCAGCAGCAGGTGCACCCAGAAGTACGCGGTCGGGTGACCGTTGTCGAAGGCGAGCCCGCTGCTGTCCTTGACCAGGTTCTTGACGAAAGTGACCCAGATGACCCAGGACCACACCCCGAAAGCGAGCAGGAACCAGGAGACCGGGCGGCTGAGCTTCATGCGACCAGTATCGCCGTTCGCCGTCCGGTTCCGTGTCGGGGGTGAGGCGGGTCATGGGACTTCACGGCCGACAAAAGGTACGTTCTCGACCGTGCCCGCTCCGATGAAGACCGGTCGGCGATCCCTGCTGGTCACCTCCGCCACCCTGCTGTGCCTGTCCGCCACCGCACCCGCCGCCCTCGCCGCCCCGTCCCCCCCGGCCGGTCCGACGGCCACGCCCCCGGCCGCCATGTCGACCGTGGGCGGCGTCCGGCTCGGGCAGCCCGGCACACAGGTCAATCTCGCGCCCGGGGTCCCGGTGCTGCCGAAGGACCTCACCGCGCGCTCCTGGATCGTCAGCGACGCCGAGTCGGGGGAGGTGCTCGCCGCGCACAACGCGCACTGGCGGCTGCCCCCGGCGAGCACGCTGAAGATGCTCTTCGCGGACACCCTGCTGCCCCGCTTCCCGAGGGAGGAGAGGCACAAGGTCGCGCCGTCCGACCTCGCGGGCATGGGCGCCGGCTCCAGCGTGGTCGGGATAAAGGAAGGGCACACCTACAGCGTCCACGACCTGTGGCTCGGGGTCTTCCTGCGCTCGGGCAACGACGCGGTGCACGTGCTGTCCGCGATGAACGAGGGTGTCGCACAGACCGTCAAGGACATGCAGGCTCACGCCGACGAACTGCAGGCCCAGGACACGCACGTGGTCTCGCCCGACGGCTACGACGAGCCGGGCCAGCTGTCCTCGGCGTACGACCTGACGCTGTTCGCCCGGTCCGGGCTGCAGAAGAAGGACTTCCGCGACTACTGCTCGACCGTCAGCGCCAGGTTCGAGTCGGGCGAGATCCGCAACACCAACCGGCTGCTGAGCGGTGACACCGATGTGCCCGTCTACCAGGGCATCGCGGGTGTGAAGAACGGCAACACCACCAACGCGGGCGCCACCTTCACCGGGGTCGCCGAACGCAACGGCAGGGTGCTGCTGGTCACGGTGATGCATCCGGAGAAGGCCGCGCACAACGAGGTCTACAAGGAGACGGCCAAGCTGTTCGACTGGGGCTTCCAGGCGGCCGGCAAGGTCAGTCCGGTGGGCGAGCTGGTGCCGCCGAAGAGCGCCCTGCCGAGCCCTGGGCCCAGCGGCTCCGGCGGGAAGGCGGGCAAGGACGGGTCCGGGACCAGGCCGGTGGCCGGCGCCGCCACCGGCTCCGGCTCCGGCGTCGGCACCGCCGCGGCCATCACCGGCGGGGTGCTGGTGCTCCTCGCGGGCGCGGCGTTCCTGGTCAATCGCCGGTGGCCGCTGCCGGACCTGATGCGCCGTCGGCCGCGTCCGTGACGCACGCGGGTTCGGCCGCCGCACTCGGCGTCGCCGTCCAGGAGGCGCAGAACAGCACCAGTTTCGCGGTGAAGTTGATCCACAGCAGCAGCGCCACGGGGACGCCGAACGCGCCGTACATGCTCTTCGCGGCGACTCCCTGGATATAGCCGCTGAGCAGCAGCTTCAGCAGCTCGAAGCCGACCGCGCCGAGCAGCGCCGCGACCACCAGGCGGCGGCGCGGCGGCTCGACACCGGGCAGCAGGGTCAGGACGTAGAGCAGGACGAGGAAGTCGGCGAGCGCGGCGACGGCGAACGCGGCGATCCGCAGCAGCAGGCTCCCCCAGCTGTGCGCGGCCAGGCCGAGTTGGCGCGACACCAGGCCGACGGCGGCCGAGGCCAGCGTGGACGCGGCGAGCGTGACCAGCAGGGCCCCGCCGAGGCCGAGGAGGATGCCGGCGTCCTTGGCCTTGGCCACCACCGGATTCTGCTGCTGCTCCGGCAGCTCCCACACCGCGCGCAGACAGTCCCGCATCTGGCCGACCCAGCCGATGCCGGTGAACAGCAGCAGGGCGCCCGCGATGACACCGACCGTGCCGGCGTTCTGGACGAGCGAGGTCAGGTCCAGCCGGCTGGAGAGGACGCCGGGGAACTGCTCGGCGATCTTGTGCTCGACGGTCTTCTGCCGGTCCGCGCTGAGCGTGGCGGCGCTGATCGCGGCGACCAGGGTCAGCAGCGGGAACAGCGCCACGAAGCTGATGAACGTCATCGCGGCCGCCAGCCGGGTCCACTTCACCCGGTCCAGCCGTTCGTAGCAGTGCCACGCGTGTGTCTCCGTCAGCCGGACCACGATCGGCCCGATGCCGGGGAGTCCCTTCAGCCAGTCCATGATCCGTTCCTGCCCCTGACCGTGCGCTCGTAAGACATCCCACTAATCACCCATTGTGTGGAGCGGCCGAATGTTCAGTAACTAATCCCTCATATCGGGACGATACGGTCACCGACATGCCTGGAGACACAGCCTTCGGCCTCCCCCAGTCCCTGCTCGTCCTCGGCGGCACGTCCGAGATCGCGCTGGCCACCGTGCGCCGGATGATCGCCCGCCGCACCCGCACGGTGTGGCTGGCGGGCCGCCCCTCACCGGCGCTGGAACAGGCCGCCGAGAGCCTGCGTGCACTCGGCGCGGACGCCCGTACCGTCGCCTTCGACGCCCTCGATCCCGAGTCGCACGAGACCGTCCTCGGCAAGGTCTTCGCCGAGGGCGACATCGACCTGGTGCTGCTCGCCTTCGGCATCCTCGGCGACCAGGCCCACGACGAGCGGGACCCGGTACGCGCCGTCCAGGTCGCCCGGACCAACTACACCGGAGCCGTCTCCGCGGGCCTGGTCGCCGCCCGCGCCCTGCAGGACCAGGGGCACGGCTCCCTCGTGGTCCTGTCCTCCGTCGCCGGCGAGCGGGCCCGGCGCGCCGACTTCATCTACGGCTCCAGCAAGGCCGGCCTCGACACCTTCGCCCAGGGCCTCGGCGACGCCCTGCACGGCACGGGCGTGCACGTCATGGTCGTACGGCCCGGGTACGTCGGGGTGGAGGGGCTTCTCACGACGACCCCTCAGGCGGTGGCCACGGCCATCGAACTGGGTCTGCGCAGACGCTCGGAGGTGGTGTGGGTGCCGGGCGCGCTGCGGTGGGTGATGGCGGCGCTGCGGCACATGCCGCGGGCGCTGTTCCGGCGGCTGCCGATCTGAGGCCTTCCTACGACACCGCGCTACGGCCCAAGCCGCGCAGCGCACCGGCCTGCGGCGGTACCACCGTTCCCCCGAACGTGTACTCCCGCAGCTTGCGCCACACCCCGTCGGCGCCCTGCTCGTACAGGGCGAACCCCGTGCACGGCCACTGCGCGTCGAAGCCGGCCAGCTCCTCGAAGGCGCGGTCCATCGCCGCCTCGTCGATGCCGTGCGCGACGGTGACATGCGGGTGGTACGGGAACTGCAGCTCACGCGCCACCGGCCCCGAGGCGGCCCGCACCCGCTGCTGCAGCAGGGTGCAGTCCTCGGCGCCCTGGACGACGCGGACGTAGACCACCGGGGAGAGCGGACGGAACGTGCCGGTGCCGGACAGCCGCATCGGGAACGGCCGTCCGCCCGCGGCGACCTCGGTGAGGTGCGCCTCGACCGCCGCCAGCTCGCTCTCGTCGAGCTCGGTCGGCGGCAGCAGCGTGACATGCGTGGGGATGCCATGAGCCGCGGCGTCGCCGAAGCCCGCGCGCCGCTCCTGGAGCAGGCTGCCGTGAGGCTCCGGGACCGCGATCGACACGCCGATCGTTACGGTCCCCACGTCGTCTCCTGTCGTCGGTCTCTCGTCGGTCTCTCGTCGGACTTGTCGGCCTGTCGTCGCTCTGTGGTCTTGGCGGCCGTCCCGTTTCGTCACGTTCGGGCCGTTGGCTATCGACTGTACGGCCACGGATGTCCCGTGGGCAGGCGCAGCGGAAGTGATGTGCAGCGCTCTGCCGAGCGGGACATGTGTACGGTCGTGCGCCTCGGCGCCGGTCCGTGCTCCTCAGTGCTTCGCCGGCAGGAAACCGACGCGGTCGTAGGCGTGCGCCAGCGTCTCCGCAGCGACCGCGCGCGCCTTCTCCGCGCCCTTGGCCAGGATCGAGTCGAGCGTCTCGGAGTCGTCCAGGTACTGCTGGGTGCGCTCCCGGAAGGGCGTCACGAACTCGACCATCACCTCGGCGAGGTCGGTCTTGAGGGCGCCGTACATCTTGCCCTCGTACTCCCGCTCCAGCTCGGCGATCGAGGTGCCGGTGAGCGTGGAGTAGATGGTGAGGAGGTTCGACACGCCCGGCTTGTTCTCCGCGTCGTAGCGGATCACGGTGTCGGTGTCGGTGACGGCGCTCTTGACCTTCTTGGCGGTGGTCTTCGGCTCGTCGAGCAGGTTGATCAGGCCCTTCGGCGTGGACGCCGACTTGCTCATCTTGATCGACGGGTCCTGCAGGTCGTAGATCTTCGCCGTCTCCTTGAGGATGTACGGCGAGGGGACCGTGAACGTCTGCCCGAAGCGGCCGTTGAAGCGCTCGGCCAGGTCGCGGGTCAGCTCGATGTGCTGGCGCTGGTCCTCGCCGACCGGCACCTCGTTCGCCTGGTAGAGGAGGATGTCGGCGACCTGGAGGATCGGGTAGGTGAACAGGCCGACGGAGGCGCGCTCCGCGCCCTGCTTGGCGGACTTGTCCTTGAACTGGGTCATGCGGCTGGCCTCGCCGAAGCCGGTGAGGCAGTTCATGATCCAGGCGAGCTGGGCGTGCTCGGGGACGTGGCTCTGGACGAAGAGCGTGCAGCGGTCCGGGTCCAGGCCGGCGGCCAGCAGCTGCGCGGCGGCGAGCCGCGTGTTGGCCCGCAGCTCCTTCGGGTCCTGCGGGAGCGTGATCGCGTGCAGGTCGACGACCATGTAGAACGCGTCGTGGGTCTCCTGCAGGGCCACCCACTGGCGGACGGCGCCGAGGTAGTTGCCGAGGTGGAACGAGCCGGCGGTGGGCTGGATGCCGGAGAGCACGCGGGGTCGGTCAGCAGAGGCCATGTTTTTCATTGTCGCAGAGAGCACGGGGGGTTCCGTGCGAGGGGAACTGCGCGTGATCCGTGGTTGCCCGCACAGTTCCCCACACCGCTTACGGGGCGCTTCAGCCCAGGTCGATCTCCGGGTAGAGCGGGAACGCCGCCACCAGGTCGGTCGCTCGCTGAGCGATCTCCTGGGCGACCTTCTCGTCCAGGACGTGGGCCGCCTTGCTCGGGGCGCCCGACTTGGTGGTGCCCGGCTCGGTGGTGGTGAGGACGCGGTCGATCAGGCCCGCCACCTCGTCCATCTCCGCGGTCCCCAGGCCGCGGGTCGTCAGCGCGGGGGTGCCGATGCGGATGCCGGAGGTGTACCAGGCGCCGTTGGGGTCGGCCGGGATGGCGTTGCGGTTGGTGACGATGCCCGAGTCGAGGAGGGCGGCCTCGGCCTGGCGGCCGGTGAGGCCGTAGGAGGTGGCGACGTCGATCAGGTTCAGGTGGTTGTCGGTGCCGCCGGTCACCAGCGTGGCGCCGCGCCGCATCAGGCCCTCGGCCAGGGCGCGGGAGTTGTCGACGATGCGCTGGGCGTAGTCCTGGAAGGCGGGCCGACGGGCTTCCGCGAGGGCGACGGCCTTGGCGGCCATGACGTGCGGCAGCGGGCCGCCGAGGACCATCGGGCAGCCGCGGTCCACCTGGTCCTTCAGGGAGTCGTCGCACAGGACCATGCCGCCGCGCGGGCCGCGCAGCGACTTGTGGGTGGTGGTGGTCACGATCTGGGCGTGCGGGACCGGGTCGAAGTCGCCGGTCAGGACCTTGCCCGCGACCAGGCCCGCGAAGTGCGCCATGTCGACCATGAGGGTCGCGCCGACCTCGTCGGCGATCTCGCGCATGATCCGGAAGTTCACCAGACGGGGGTACGCCGAATAGCCCGCCACGATGATCAGCGGCTTGAACTCGCGGGCCTGGGCGCGCAGGGCCTCGTAGTCGATGAGGCCGGTGGCCGGGTCGGTGCCGTAGGAACGCTGGTCGAACATCTTGCCGGAGATGTTCGGGCGGAAGCCGTGGGTGAGGTGGCCGCCGGCGTCCAGGGACATGCCGAGCATGCGCTGGTTGCCGAAGGCCTGGCGCAGTTCGGCCCAGTCGGCCTCGGTGAGGTCGTTGACCTGGCGGGCGCCGGTCTTCTGCAGGAAGGGGGCCTCCACGCGGTCGGCGAGGACGGCCCAGAAGGCCACGAGGTTGGCGTCGATGCCGGAGTGCGGCTGGACGTAGGCGTGGCGGGCGCCGAAGAGCTCGCGGGCGTGCTCGGCGGCCAGGGCCTCCACGGTGTCGACGTTGCGGCAGCCGGCGTAGAAGCGGCGGCCGACGGTGCCCTCGGCGTACTTGTCGCTGAACCAGTTGCCCATGGCCAGGAGCGTGGCCGGGGACGCGTAGTTCTCGGAGGCGATCAGCTTGAGCATCGCGCGCTGGTCGGTGACCTCCTGGCCGATCGCGTCGGCGACGCGCGGTTCGACCGCGCGGACGACGTCGAGGGCCGCGCGGAAGGCGGTGGACTCGGTGGAGAGGGGCTGCTGCTCTGGCATGAGGACCTCCGGACGGCGTGTGTACAGCGTTCACGTTCGGCCCAGGCGCACGGCACACATCACACTCGGGCCGCTCCCCGATGGTCCGTCCCATCCCAGCGCGCCAGTCACGGCCCGGTGATCAGCCTACCGGGCGAGCCGGACGGCGCAGGTCCCGCGTCCACCATGCGAGCGACGATAGGAAGGGGGCCACCGTCCTTTCCGGGAGAGGCCATGACCGCTGCAGAAGACCTCGTCGCCGCCGCCGAAGCCCACTGTGCGCCCACCTACCATCCGCTGCCGGTCGTCGTGGCCACGGCGGAGGGGGCGTGGATGACCGACGTGGAGGGGCGGCGCTATCTGGATCTGCTGGCGGGCTACTCGGCGCTGAACTTCGGGCACGGCAACCGGCGGCTCGTCAAGGCGGCGAAAGCCCAGCTGGAGCGGGTGACGCTGACCTCCCGCGCCTTCCTGCACGACCGGTTCGCGGCGTTCTGCACGGAGCTGGCCGAGCTGTGCGGGATGGAGATGGTGCTGCCCGTGAACACCGGGGCGGAGGCGGTGGAGAGCGCGGTGAAGACGGCCCGGAAGTGGGGGTACCGGGTGAAGGGGGTGCCCGCGGAGATGGCGAAGATCGTGGTCGCGGGCGGCAACTTCCACGGCCGTACGACGACCATCATCAGCTTCTCCACCGACCCCGGGGCCCGGGCGGACTTCGGGCCGTACACGCCCGGGTTCGAGATCGTGCCGTACGGCGATCTGACCGCGATGCGTCAGGCGCTGACCGAGAACACCGTGGCGGTGCTGCTGGAGCCGATCCAGGGCGAGAACGGGGTGATCGTGCCGCCGGCCGGCTATCTCCCCGTGGTGCGGGAGCTCACCCGCGAGCGGAACGTGCTGTTCGTCGCCGACGAGGTCCAGTCGGGTCTCGGCCGCACCGGGCGGACCTTCGCCTGCGAGCACGAGGGGGTGGTCCCGGACATGTACGTGCTGGGCAAGGCGCTGGGCGGCGGGATCGTGCCGGTGTCGGCGGTGGTGTCGAGCGCGGAGGTGCTCGGGGTGTTCCGGCCGGGCGAGCACGGGTCGACGTTCGGCGGGAATCCGCTGGCCTGCGCGGTGGCGCTGGAGGTGATCGCGATGCTGCGCACGGGCGAGTTCCAGGCGCGGGCGGCCGAGCTGGGTGAGCGGATGCACCGGGCGCTGGGGGCGCTGCTGGACACGGGCGCGGTGACGGCGGTGCGCGGGCGTGGGCTGTGGGCGGGCGTGGACGTCCCACGCGCCCGCGGCACCGGGCGGGAGGTCTGCGAGCGGCTGATGGAGCGCGGGGTCCTCGTGAAGGAGGCCCATGGTCCGACGCTCCGGATCGCGCCGCCGCTGGTGATCGAGGAGAGCGAACTGGATTGGGGGGTGGCACAGTTGGCGGCAGTGCTGGAGGCTTAGGGGATCACCGTGTCCGGGGGGATCTGATGGCCATGAACCGTGGGACCGTGCCCACGTCCACCGCACGTGCACTCGGCGCGATCATCTGTGTCGTGCTGGCGTTGCTCGAACTCGCCTGGATGATCCGGGACTTCCGTGGCGCCGGGCTGCACGACACCGTGTGGACCTGGTTCGGGGGGATGCTGCCGGGACAGCACCACGGAATCCTGGCGACCTCCGCCGTGGACGTGGTGCTCCTCGTCGTGTACGCCGTCGCCGGCCTGACGGCCACGAAGCCCGCCGGTCGCAGCGCCCTGGCCACGGCCGCCGCGCTCACCCTCGCCTACCGGACCCCCACCGTGTGGATGCTCGGCGCGGACTGGGCCGAGGGGGCGCCGGACCGCACCCTCGTGCTGGTCACCGCCGTCGCCGAGGTCCTCGGGGCGGTCTATCTGATCATCGCCGCACTGGTGGCCGGCCGGCCGGCGGGAGCCCCGGCCGCACCGCCGCGGCCCGGTCCGGCCGTCTGCGCCGGGGTGCTGCTCGCGGTCTTCGGGGTGGTGGGCGCCGCCTGGCAGCTGTGGGACATGCGGGAGTTCACCGCCGAGAAGTACGGCCCCCTCACCTACTGGCACATGCTCACCGGTGAGCACACCATCAGCGCCCTGCTGGCGCCCGCGCCCGCCTGGAGCGGCTGGGCGACGGCGGTGCTGTGCGTGCTCACCGCGGTCCAGGCGTTCGTCAGGACACCGCTGGCCCGCACGATGGGCATGGCTCTCGGCGGGACGCTGATCGTCTTCGGCACGGTGGCGCTCGTCCAGTACCACACGGAGCACATCCCGTTCACCCTCCACCACGCGGCCACGAACGTCGTCCTGCAGCGACTCACCCTGCTCCTGGAGATCGCCGTCGGCGTCGTGGCCCTGCTGCTGCTCGCGATCCCGGACCTCCGCCCGGTCATGACCGACCAGCCCGGCCGGCGGCCACCGGCCCAGGCGTACGGCGGCTGGAACCCCCCGGCGCCGTGACAGCCGCCGCGGGGCGTCAGCCTAGAGAACGGTAAGAGCGCAGGCCACAGGGGTTGGCCGGATCAGCCGTCTCCTAGAGTCCCCTTGTGGTCTTCGGAATGGTGTGCGCCCTTGGCGCGGCGGTCTGCTTCGGCACCGCGACGGTGTTGCAGGCGGTTGCCGCGCGAGCGGCGAGCATGGACGGGAGTGGCGGCGGTGACGCGGCACTGCTGCTGCGGGCGCTGCGACAGTGGCGGTACATCGCCGGGCTCGCGCTGGACGGGCTCGGCTTCCTGTTCCAGATCGCGGCGCTGCGGTCCCTGCCGATCTATGCCGTCAGCGCGGCGCTGGCCTCGAGTCTGGCGGTGACCGCGGTGGTCGCGGCGCGGCTGCTGCGGGTGCGGCTGAGCGGGACCGAGTGGAGCGCGGTGGCCGTGGTGTGCGCCGGGCTGGCGATGCTGGGGCTGGCGTCCGGGCCGGAGGGGAACCAGGACGGTTCGGACGCCTTGCGGTACGTGATGCTCGCGGTCGCGGTCGGCATGCTGCTGCTCGCGTTCGCGGGCGGTCGGCTGACCGGCCCGGGGCGGGCGCTGGTGCTCGGACTCGGGGCCGGGTTCGGGTTCGGGGTGGTGGAGGTCTCGGTCCGGCTGATCGACAGCCTGGCGCCGCTTGATCTTCTGACCAACCCGGCGGCCTATGCGCTGCTGATCGGAGGAGGCGCGGCGTTCATGCTGCTCACCTCGGCCCTGCAGCGGGGTTCGGTCACCACCGCCACCGCCGGCCTGGTGATCGGCGAGACCATCGGTCCGGCGGCCGTGGGCGTGGTGTGGCTGGGGGACCGCACGAAGGAGGGGCTCGCCTGGCTGGCGGTGCTGGGGTTCCTGGTGGCTGTGGTGGGGGCGTTGGCGCTGGCCCGATTCGGAGAGGCACCCGCGGAGGAGCAGCCCGCCTGAGCGGGCGGCACCTACCTCACCACCCGCCGCACCCAGGCCGCCCACCAGGACGACCGCTACCGCGTGCAGACCCGACGCGGCCCTGCTCGACCTCGTTTACCGGCAGTTCCTCGAGGCGGGAGGTCCGCATGAATAGCGCAATCGCCTCCCCCGGTACCGGCCGAAGGCCCCGTTCCTACGGCAGCACCCTGCACAACGCCTCCAGTGCCCCCGCCCACGCGCTGTCCGGTGGGGTCGCGTATCCCACGACCAGCGCGTCCAGCGGTTCGGCGACCGCCTCCGGGTGGCGGTGGAAGGCGAGGCCCTGCAGGGCCAGGCCCTGCCAGGTCGCGGCCTGGATCACCGACTGTTCCATGCCCGCCGGCAGGCGCAGCACCGCGTGCAGGCCGGCGGCGATGCCGGTGACCGTCACCTCGGGGGCGCGGGCGGAGACGGCGGCGGCGAGGGCGTCGCGGCGGCGCCGGTAGCGCAGGCGGGAGGAGCGGACGTGACGGTCGTACGCGCCGGAGGTGATGAACTCGGCGAGGGTGAGCTGTTCGAGCACCCCCACGGTGTCGGTGGTGCCCTTGGCCGAGGCCGCCTCCTCCGCCAGAGACGCCGGCAGCACCATCCAGCCCAGTCGCAGGCCGGGGGCCAGTGACTTGCTGGCGGTGCCGAAGTAGATCACGCGGTCGGGGTCGAGGCCCTGGAGGGCGCCGACGGGCTGGCGGTCGTAGCGGAACTCGCCGTCGTAGTCGTCCTCCAGGACCAGCCCGCCGGTGCGCCGCGCCCAGTCCACGACGGCGGCCCGCCGGTCGGGGTGCAGGGGCGTGCCCATGGGGAACTGGTGGGCGGGGGTCAGCAGGACCGCGCCCTGCCCGCCCAACGCCCTTGTGCCGGTGCCGAGTTCGTCGTACGGGAGGGCCGGTGTGGTCAGTCCGGACCGCTGCAGCAGGCCCCGGTACGCGTCGAGGCCGTACGACTCGACCGCCACCGTCCGCACCCCGCGCGCCCGCAGCAGAGTGCCGGTGAGGCGCAGCGCGTGGGCGAACCCGGAGGTGATCAGCACCCGCTCCGGGTCGGCGCGGACACCGCGCACCCGTGCGAGGTACCCGGCGAGGGCGGTGCGGAGTTCGGGCCTGCCCCGCGGGTCGCCGTAGCCGAGGGCGTCGTACGGGGCGGTGGTGAGGGCGCGGCGGGCGGCCCTGAGCCACTCGCTGCGCGGGAAGGCGGCGAGGTCGGGGGCGCCGGGCAGGAGGCTGTACGTCGGCCGGTCGGGCTCCCGGTGGCGGGGTCCCGCGCCCCTGCCGGAGGGCGGAGTCGCCGCCAGCGCCGCCACCCGTGTGCCCGAGCCCTGCCGGGCGGTGAGCCAGCCCTCCGCCACCAGGTCCGCGTAGGCCTCGGCGACGGTGTTGCGGGCGATGCCGAGATCGGCGGCGAGGGTGCGGGAGGAGGGCAGCCGGGTGCCGGGGGCGAGTCGGCCGGTGCGGACGGACTCGCGCAGGGCGTCGGTCAGGCCCCGGCGCAGCCCGCCGGAGCCGGCCGGTTCGAGGTGCAGGTCGACGCCCAGAGTGGCCCAGGATTCCACCATGGAAATGGACCATACTCCTGGGCTGCCTCGCTCGTAGGGTCGGAGGCATGAGTACTGCAGAGGAAACCGTCGAGTACGCCCCCGAGCCGGCCCCGCGACTGGCCTGGGCCAAGCACGCCCCCGAGGTCTACAAGGCGATGGTCCGGCTGGACAGCGCCGCCAAGCAGGGGCTGGACCCCCAGCTGTACGAGCTGGTGAAGATCCGCGCCTCGCAGCTCAACCACTGCGCCTTCTGTCTCGACATGCACACCAAGGACGCGCTCGCGGCCGGTGAGAGCGTGCAGCGGATCGTGCAGCTCAGCGCGTGGGAGGAGTCGAGGCACTTCTACACCGGGAAGGAGCTGGCGGCGATCGAGCTGACCGAGGCGATCACCGTCCTGACCGACGGCTTCGTGCCGGACGAGGTCTACGAGAGGGCGGCGAAGCACTTCGAGGAGGCCGAGCTGGCCCAGCTGATCGCCGCGATCACGGTGATCAACGCCTGGAACCGGTTCGGTGTGACCACGCGGATGGCCCCGGGCCACTACCAGCCGGGGTCGCACAAGTGAACCGTACCCAGCTGCTGGACCCGAAGGTCGGGCAGGCGATGTCCGCGCTCAGCGCGGCCGCGAAGAGGGGGCTCGGCGATCCGGTCCTCGCCGAACTGGTGATGATCCGCGCCTCGCAGCTCAACCACTGCGCGTTCTGCCTGGACATGCACCGTCGAGTGGCCCGCGGGAACGGCGAGTCGGAGGACCGGATCCAGCTCCTCAACGCCTGGGAGGAGACCGGGGACCTCTTCAGCGAACGGGAGCGGGCCGCGCTCGCGCTGACCGAGGCGGTCACCGTGCTGACCGAGGGCTTTGTGCCGGACGAGGTGTACGAGAGGGCGGCCAAGCACTTCACCGAGCCCGAACTCGCCCACCTGATCGCCCTGATCACTGCCATCAACGGCTGGAACCGGATCATGGTCAGCCGTCGCGTTCCACCCGGGGGTTACCAGCCGTGAACAAGGTCGATGTCTTCCGTGCCCTGCATCGCAAACGCCCCCAGGGCGACCCGCTGGTCCTGCCCGGCCCCTGGGACGCGGCCAGTGCGCGGGTGTTCGTGGAGGCGGGGTTCCCGGCGCTGGCCACACCGAGCGCCGGGGTGGCCGCCTCGCTCGGGTACGCGGACGGGGCCACCCCGGCCGACGAGATGTTCGCCGCGGTCGCCCGGATCGCGCGGGCGGTGGACGTGCCGGTGTCGGCGGACATCGAGAGCGGGTACGGGCTCGCGCCGAAGGAGATCGTGGAGCGGCTGCTGGAGGCCGGCGCCGTCGGCTGCAACCTCGAGGACTCCGACGGGGGTGTTCTCAAGGACCCGCACGAGCAGGCCGAGTTCCTCGCCGAGGTCCGCTCGGCCGCCGCCGACCGGCTGTTCGTCAACGCCCGGGTGGACGTCTTCGTGCACGGCGACAAGGATCCCGAGCGGGCCATCGAGCGGGCCGCGCTGTACGTGGCGGCGGGCGCGGACTGCGTCTATCCGATCCTCGCCCCCGCCGGCGTACTGCCCCTGCTGCGGTCCGGCATCCAGGGCCCGCTCAACGCGCTGTCCCGCCTGGACGGGGAGGGCCCCTCACCCACCGGACTCGGCGAACTCGGGGCCACCCGCATCACGTTCGGGCCGGGACCGCAGCGGCGGGCCACCGCGGCGGTCCAGGACCTCGCCGAGGCCCTCAAGGGATGACGGCGTCAGGACAGCCACCGCTTCCACACGTCAGGGTGGCTGTCCACCCACTTCTTCGCCGCGTCCTGCGGCGAGAGCTTCTGGTCGGCGATCATCAGGGAGACCTCGTTCTGGTCCTCGGTCGTCCACTGGAACCTCTTCAGGAAGGCCGCCGCCTTGCCTCCCGACCTGGCGAAGCCGGCGTTGAGGTACTTCTGCAGCGGGGTGTGCGGGTAGGCGCAGGCGACCTTCGCCGCGTCCGCGTCGCAGCCGTCCTTGTACGGCGGCAGCTTCACCTCCGTCATGGGCACCTTCTTGAACAGCCACTGGGGGGCGTACCAGTACGTCAGGAAGGGCTTGTGCTGCTTGGCGAACTGTTTCATCTGGGTGATCTGGGCGGCCTCGGAGCCGGCGAAGACGACCTGGTAGTTCAGTCTCAGGTTGTTCACCAGGGCCTTGTCGTTGGTGACGTACGACGGGGAGCCGTCCATCAGCTGGCCCTTGCCGCCGCTCTCCGCGGTGCGGAAGAGGGAGGCGTACTTGTCGAGGTTCTTCCAGTTCGTGATGTCCGGGTGCTGCTGGGCGAGGTAGGTGGGGACGTACCAGCCGATGTGGCCGGTCACCCCGAGGCCGCCGCCCCGCCGAATCGTCTTCTTGTCCTCGACGTACCGCTTCTCCTGGTCCGGGTGGCCCCAGTCCTCCAGGATGGCGTCGACCCGGCCCTGGCTGAGCGCGTCCCAGGCGGGCACCTCGTCGACCTGGACGGTGTCGACGCGGTAGCCGAGCTTGTGCTCCAGCAGGTACTGGGCGACGGCCACGTTGGACTGGGCGCCCACCCAGGACTGCACGGACAGGGTCACGGACTTCGCGCCCTGGGCGTTGGCGAAGGGCGACGCCTGCTTGGTCATGTCGGCGGCGCCGCAGCCGGTCACCGTCAGCAACAGCAGCGAGCCCACCGCGAGTGTCGTACGTGCGCGCATGTCAGGCTCCCTTCGTCGCGCGTCGCTCGGTCGGCTGCGTCACCCGGTCGAGCATCAGGCCCAGGCAGACGATCGCGGCACCGGCCACCAGACCGGTCGCCAGGTCGCCCTGGGCGAGGCCGAAGGCCACGTTGTAGCCGAGGGCGCCGCCGCCGACCAGGCCGCCGATGATGACGACGGCGAGGACCAGGACCACACCCTGGTTGACGGCGAGCAGCAACGACCGCTTGGCGAGCGGGAGTTGGACCTGCCACAGCTGCTGCCGGCCGGTCGCGCCGAGCGAGCGCGCCGACTCCAGTGCGGCCGGGTCGACCTGGCGCAGGCCCTGGGCGGCGATCCGGACGACGGCGGGCAGCGCGTAGACGACGGCCGCGGCGACGGCCGGGGCGCGGCCCACGCCGAACAGGGCGACGACCGGGATCAGGTACACGAACTGCGGCATGGTCTGGAACACGTCGAGGATTGGGCGCAGGGCGCGTTCGACGCGGTCGCTGCGGGCGGCGGCGATGCCGGTCGCGAAGCCGAGGACCAGGGTGACGGCGACGGCCGCGAGCACCTGGGACAGCGTGTCGAGGGCCGGTTCCCAGACCCCGAGGACGCCGATCGCGGCCATGGCGAGGACGGCGGTCAGCGCGGTGCGCCAGGTGCCGATCGACCAGGCCAGGGCGGCGATGATCAGCAGCACCGACCACCAGGGCAGCCACTGCAGGCCGCCGCGGACGGGGTCCAGCACCCAGGTGGTGAAGTGGCCCGCCCAGTCGGCCGTACCGCCGACGACCGGGACGCCGGAGTAGAGGTGGTTGGTCATCCAGTCGACGGCGCGGTTGACCGGTTCGGCGATGTCCAGTGTCCAGCCGGAGGGCCAGTCGAGGCGGCCGAGGAGCCGGGCGGCCAGGGCGACGGCCACGGTGACGGCCAGGGCGTAGGCCCAGCCGATGGTCTTCGGGCGGGTGGTGCCGTCGCCTGCCGCCGCGGTCACGCGGTCGAGGACGATCGCGAGGAGCACGATCGGGATGCCGGCGGCGAGGGCCTGGCCGACGTCGACCGAGGCGAGCGCCTGGTAGACGCGGTCGCCGAGGCCGCCGGCGCCGATGACCGAGGCGATGACGGCCATGGACAGCGCCATCATGATCGTCTGGTTGAGGCCGAGGAGGAGTTCTCCCCGGGCCAGCGGGATACGGGCGGTCAGCAGCCGCTGGCGGCGGGTCGCGCCGAGCGACTCCACGGCCTCCAGGACCTCGGGGTCGGCGCCGCGCAGGCCGAGCGCGGTGAGGCGGGCCATCGGCGGGGCGGCGTACACGACGGTGGCGAGCACGGCCGCGGGGACGCCGATGCCGAAGACCAGGACGACGGGGAGGAGGTAGGCGAAGGCCGGGAGCACCTGCATGGTGTCCAGGACCGGGCGCAGGGCGCGGTCCAGGCGGTCGGACAGGCCGGCGGCGAGGCCGAGGAGCGCGCCGACGACCACGGAGGCGAGGACCGCGATGACCATGAGCGCGAGGGTCTGCATGGTCGGCACCCACATGCCGAGGGCGCCGCAGGCCAGGAAGGCGATCGCGGTGCCGGCGGCGAGGCGGGGGCCGGCGAAGCGCCAGGCGAGCAGGGCGCCGAGCGCCGTGACGCCGGTCCAGCCCGCGGCGAGCAGGGTGAGGTAGACGGCTCGTACGGACAGGACGACCGCGTTGCTGATGTAGCCGAAGAAGTAGAGGAACAGGGGGTGGCTGTCGCGGTTGTCGATGACCCAGTTGCTGGCGCTGGTGAGCGGTTTGTCCAGGCTGACGGTCAGGTCGTGGGGCCAGGATCCGCCGTGCAGGAGGGGCAGGAGTACGGCGGTGACGAGCGCGAGGAGGAGGAGTTTGCCCGCGGTACGGCTCTTCAGGACGCGGGGTCCGGCGGTACGGGAGGTCGGAAGACTGAGGGTTGCCATCAGACGGCCTCCGGGCTGGTCCGGGGGCCGGGTACGGCCACGTCGATGCCGGCCACGACGTCCAGCAGCAGCTCGTGGTCCACGGTGCCGACGCAGGCGCCGTCCTCCACCACGCACGCCGGTGTGCCGGTCTCGGCCACGGTTCTGATGGCGTCCGCGACCACCGCGTCCGGGGCGAGGGCGCCCGGGTGCTCCGGGCCGCCGCAGGCACCCGGCTTCATCGCCGTACGCACCGTCATGACCTGCTCGCGCGGCACGTCCCGGACGAACTCGCGGACGTAGTCGTCGGCCGGGGAACCGACGATCTCCTCCGGGGTGCCCAGTTGGACGACCTTGCCGTCGCGCATCAGGGCGATGCGGTCGCCGAGCTTCAGGGCCTCGGCCAGGTCGTGGGTGATGAACACCATGGTGCGGCCCTCCTCGCGGTGCAGGCGGGCCACCTCGTCCTGCATGTCGCGCCGGATGAGCGGGTCGAGGGCGCTGAACGGTTCGTCGAACAGCAGCACCTCGGGGTCGACCGCCAGTGCCCGCGCGAGCCCCACGCGCTGGCGCTGGCCGCCGGAGAGCTCGGCGGGGCGGCGGTGTTCCATGCCTTCGAGACCGACCTTGGCGACGACCCCGGCGGCCCGTTCGCGCCGCTCGGCCCTGCCGACGCCCTGGATCTCCAGGCCGTACGCCACGTTGTCCAGGACCGTGCGGTGCGGGAGCAGGCCGAAATGCTGGAAGACCATGGCGGCCCGGTGCCGGCGCAGTTCGCGCAGGCGGGTTCTGTCCATCGCGCGGACGTCCTCGCCGTCGATGGAGATCGTGCCCGCCGTCGGTTCGATCAGGCGGGTGAGGCAGCGGACCAGGGTGGACTTGCCGGAGCCCGACAGGCCCATGACCACGAAGACCTCGCCCTTGCGGACGTCGAAGGAGACGTCGCGGACGGCCGCCGTACAGCCCGTGCGGGCGCGCAGGTCGGCGGGTTCGAGGGCGGCCAGTCCGGGGTCGTCGGGTATCCGCTGCGGCTTGGGGCCGAAGACCTTCCACAGGCCGGAGACGGAGAAGACGGGGGTGTCGTCGGTGGGCGGCTTGCGGGTGGGGACGGTGAGGGTCATCGGGCGTCACCTCCGATAAGGTCGACGGCCCTCTCCCCGACCATGAGCACCCCGATCATCGGGTTGACGGCGGTCATGGTGGGGAAGACGGACGCGTCGGCGATGCGGATGCCGTCGAGGCCGCGGATTCTCAACTCCGGGTCCACTACGGCGAGTTCGTCGTCGGCGGCGCCCATCTTGCAGGTGCCGGCCGGGTGGTAGACGGTGTGCGCGACCTTGCGGGCGTACTCGCTGAGTTCGGCCTCGCCCTGGATCTCGGGGCCGGGGCACACCTCGCGCTTGAGCCAGCCCGCCAGCGGCTCGGTCCTGGCGATCTCACGGGCGATGCGGATGCCGTCGACCAGGGTCCGGGCGTCGTAGTCGGCCTCGTCGGTGAAGTAGCGGAAGTCGAGGGCGGGCTTGACGGAGGGGTCGGCGCTGGTGAGGTAGAGGCGGCCGCGGCTCTTCGGCTTGGGGATGTTCGGGGTCATCGAGACGCCGTACGGGGGGCGTTCGTAGCCGAGCCGTTCCGGGTTGTCCGTGAACGGGACCTGGTAGAAGTGGAACATCAGGTCCGGGCCCGCGTGGCCGGGGTCGCGGCGCACGAACAGGCCCGCGTCGGAGTCCATCGCCGAGTTCTCCGGGATGGGGCCGTGGGTCTCCCAGACGATGACCGACTCGGGGTGGTCCAGCAGGTTCTCGCCGACGCCCGGCAGGTCGTGGACGACCGGGATGCCCAGCTCCTCGAGGTCCCCCCGGGGCCCGATGCCCGAGTGCAGCAGCAGGCGCGGCGAATCCACGGCGCCCGCGCACAGCACGACCTCGCTCCGGGCCCGTATCAGCAGTCCCTCGCCGTCCTTGGTGCGCACGTGGACGCCCTCGGCGCGGGTGCCGGTCAGCTCGAGCCGGTACGCCCAGGTCTCCAGCAGGACGGTGAGGTTGGGGCGCTGGTCCATCACCGGGTGCAGGTACGCCACCGAGGCCGAGGACCGCTTGTTGTTCTCGGGGTGGTAGGCGAGGTCGAAGAAGCCGGCGCCCTCGGTGAACGGCTTCCTGTTGAAGCCCTCGACGCGGGGGACGCCGAGGGCGGCCTGGGCGGCGTCGACGAAGTCGCGGGCGATGGCGTTGCGGTCCTTCTCGTCGACGGAGACGATGTTGTTCTTCAGGCGGGCGAAGTAGGCCTCCATGGGGACGGCGCCCCAGCCCTTGGCGCCGGCCTCCTCCCACTCGTCCCAGTCGGACGGCAGCGGCTTGAAGGAGATGAGGGTGTTGTGGGAGGAGCAGCCGCCGAGGACGCGGGCGCGGCTGTGCCGGATGTGGGAGTTGCCGCGTGGCTGCTCCACCGTCGGGTAGTCGTAGTCGAGTTCGCCGCCGAGCAGGCCCATCCAGCGGCGCAGGGTGAGGACGTCGTCGCGGCCTACGTCGCTCGGGCCGCCCTCGATGACGGCGACGGTGACGTCCGGGTTCTCGGTGAGGCGGGAGGCGATGACGGAGCCTGCGGTGCCGCCGCCGATGACGACGTAGTCGTAGACGTGGGGGGTCTCGGGCATGGGGGTACTACTCCAGGGGTGTGGAACGAGGTCGGGGCTCAGCCGGCGAACCAGCGCACGGGCTTCGGCGCGAGGTTCTGGTAGACGTGCTTGGTCTCGCGGTACTCGGCGAGTCCGGCGGGCCCCAGCTCGCGGCCGGTGCCGCTCCTGCCGAAGCCGCCCCACTCCGCCTGCGGCAGGTAGGGGTGGAAGTCGTTGATCCAGACGGTGCCGTGGCGGAGCCGGCCGGCGACGCGGCGGGCCTTGCCGGGGTCGGTGGTCCAGACGGCGCCGGCGAGGCCGTACTCGGTGTCGTTGGCGAGGAGGACGGCTTCCTCCTCGGTGCGGAAGGTCTCGACGGTGAGGACCGGGCCGAAGACCTCCTCGCGGACCACCCTCATCTCGCGGTAGCAGGCGTCGAGGACGGTCGGCTCGTAGAAGTAGCCGGACTCCGGGCGGTCCTCACCGGGCTCCGGCCGCTTGCCGCCGCAGCGCAGCACGGCGCCTTCTTCGAGCGCGGAGGCGACGTACGCCTCGACCTTGGCGCGCTGCTGCCCGGAGACGAGCGGGCCGCACTCGACGCCGTCCGCGGTGCCGCGGCCGAGCCTGATCCTCTGGGCGCGGCGGGCGAGTTCGCCGACGAAGCGGTCCCTGATCGACTCCTCGACGATGAGGCGGGAGCCGGCCGAGCAGACCTGGCCGCTGTGGATGAAGGCGGCGTTGAGGGCCTGGTCGACGGCGGTGTCGAAGCCCTCCTCGGTGGCGCAGGCGTCGGCGAAGACGACGTTGGGGTTCTTGCCGCCGAGTTCGAGGGTGACCTTCTTCACGGTCGGGGCGGCGGCCTGGGCCACCTTGGTGCCGCTGGCCAGGCCGCCGGTGAAGGAGACCAGGTCGACGTCGGGGTGCTCGGCGAGGCGGGCGCCCACGGTGTGGCCGGGGCCAGTGACGAGGTTGGCCACGCCCGCGGGCAGACCGGCCTCCGCCAGCAGCTCGATCAGCGCGACGGTGGTCATCGGGGTGATCTCGCTGGGCTTGATCACGAAGGTGTTGCCGGCGGCGAGCGCCGGGGCGATCTTCCAGCTGGCCTGGAGAAGCGGGTAGTTCCAGGGGGTGATCAGCGCGCAGACGCCGACCGGCTCGTGCACGACGACGCTGTGGATGTCCGGGGAGCCCGCGTCCACGACCCGGCCCGGCGCCTCGGCGGCGACCAGGTCGGCGAAGTAGCGGAAGGCGTCGGCGACACAGTCGATGTCGATCCGGCCCTCCTCGGCGGTCTTGCCCGCGTCCCGGCTCTCCAGCAGGCCGAGCCCCTCTCGGTCCCGCACCAGGAGGTCGGCGACCCGGCGCAGCAGGGCGGCGCGTTCGGCGACCGGGGTGTGCGGCCAGGGGCCGTGGTCGAAGGCCTGGCGGGCCGCGGCCACCGCACGCTCGGCGTCCTTCTCGTCGCCCTCGGCGACCACGGCGAACGGCCGGGCGTCCGCGGGGTCGAGGATCTCGCGTGTCGCGCCGGAGAGCGCTGCCAGCCACTCGCCTCCCGCGTGGATGGTCGCCTGGGCCTGTCGTGCCGTTGTGTCCGCCATGATCGGTGTTGCCTTCCGTTCCTGATCCGTGCCCCTGTGTGACATGCGTGTCACGCTCGGGGACCGTCGCCGCCTGCCCAGGACCGGCGACTCGCATGCGCGATCGAGACCCGAAAGTGCGCGGTGTCACATCACCGCACACCTGATCATCAACACCCCGACCATGTGATTCGAGTATTCACGGAATACAATTGGCCGCGCATTTATAATTCCTTAGATCACGCGTCAACAGGAAATCGACAGACCCCACTTCCGGGTCACCGCATTCCCCCGAATGCCTCAGAGCCCACCTCCACCGGCCGTCGTTAGCTGACCGTGATGCGATTGGACTGGCTCACGGCCGAGGATCATACGACGACCACGCTGCGCTGGGGAGCGGAGGCGGATCTCACCTCGTGCTCGGACCTTCTCGACGATTTCCTGAAAAAAATCAACACCATGGAAAATGAATATCGGCGGTCGATGGCAGCTCTGTACAGGGCATCCTGAGGCGGGGGTACGGAGGTAAATCGATGGACACCTGGAACATCCCGGAACAGGACATCGCGCCGAACGACTGGGACCCCGTCGAGGAACTGGCCCAGATACTGTCCACGCCGACCAGCGTCAGCCCCGTCACCACCCCCCTGGACCTGCCGCACCCGCGCAGGGTCAGCCGCCGCAGGCTCCGGCAGGACCATCTGCTCGACGGCGGCCGGCGCGTCACCCACATCACGGTGCTGATCGCGACGGTGTCCGTGTGCGCGGTGTGCATGCTGGGCTGGTCCGTCTGCTATTCCTACGGGCAACTGCGTGAAATCGCCTCGTCGGTGCTGCCGTCGGGACTGGCGCAATGCTGGCCGCTGACGGTGTACGGGCCGTGGTTCGTGGCCGCCCTCTCCGTTCTGCGGGCCACCGCTCAGCGCCGCAGTGCGCGCCGCTCCTGGTGCGTGGTGCTGGCCGCTTCCGCGATGGCCGTGGCGCTGTGCGTCAGCCACTCGTCACATGCGCTGCTGTCGTTAGTGATCTTCGGGATTCCGCCGGTCACCGCTCTGGTGTGCTTCTGGGAACTCGTCGGCCAGATCTCGGCCAGGAGTCGTCCGCGGCACGCCACGCACAGCGAGCCGCCCGATTCCACACCGTGAGGCCGCGTCGTCCGCGCCATGGACGCGGCGGTGGTCTCTGACTACAGTCAAAGAATGAAAGCCTTTGACCAGAGTCAAAGACCACCGGTCCGGGCGGAGGACGTGGCCGCCTTCCGCCGCTTCAACCGGTACTTCACCCGCCGCATCGGCGTCCTGGACGACCACTACCTCGGTCAGGACCGCCCGCTCGGCGAGGCCCGGCTGCTGTTCGAGATCGGTGAGGGCGTGTCCCTGCGGGAGCTGCGCCGGCGGCTCGGTCTGGACGCCGGATACCTGAGCCGGATGACGAAGGCCCTTCAGGCGCAGGGCCTGATCCGGCTCGTGGTGCCCGCGCACGACAACCGGCTGCGGCTGGTCGAGCCGACCGCGGCCGGCCGCGCCGAGGTCGCCGAGCAGCAGCGCCGGGCGGACGCCCTCGCCGCCGGTCTCCTCGAAGGCCTCGGCCCCGCCCAGCGGGCCGAGCTGACCGCGGCCATGGCGACCGCGGAGCGGCTGCTGCGGCTGGCCGCGATCAGCGTGGAGACCGTCGACGGCGCCTCGGCGGACGCGCGGGCCTGCCTGGACGCCTACGCGGCGGACATCGACGCCCGCTTCCCCGAGGGCTACGACAAGGCGGCCCTCGTACGCCCCGAGGAGGTGGCCGGGGACGCCGGCGCCTTCCTGGTGGCGTACGAGGAGCGGCGCCCGGTGGGCTGCGGCGCCCTCAGACGCCTCGCCCCCGGGGTCGGCGAGATCCGGCATGTGTGGGTGCACCCCGAGGCGCGCCGGCTGGGGCTCGCGCGGCGGCTGCTGGCGGGGCTGGAGCGGGAGGCGCTGACGCGCGGCCTGACGGTCGTACGCCTGGACACGCACACCGTGCTCACCGAGGCGCAGGCGATGTACCGGGCGTGCGGGTACACGGAGATTCCGCGCTACAACGACGACGTCTACGGCGGCCACTGGTTCGAGAAGCGGCTACCTCTCGAGGACGGCGCCTGACACCTCGTTCATCAACTCCCGTACGCAGCCGCGCAGCCAGGCGTGGGCGGGGTCGGCGTCGTGCCGGGGATGCCAGGCGAAGCCCACCTCGACCGCGGGGAGCGGCAACGGGATCTCGAAGGTGGCCAGGCCGAGGGAGTCGGCCATCGGGCGGCTGTTGGTGGTGATCAGCCCGATCAGGTCGGTCTCGCGCAGCACGAACAGTGAGGCCGGGTAGGTGCCGACGCTGCCCACCACCCGGCGGGTGAGGCCGAGTTCGGCCAGGGCGTCGTCGATCGGGCCGCGCTGCCGGCCGCGCCGGGAGACGACGAGATGACCGGCCTCCCCGGCGAACCGCCCGGGCGTCAACTCCCCCTGCAGCAGCGGGTGTCCGGGCCGTACGACGCCCAGCATGCGCTCCTCGTACACCGTCTCCCGGTGCACCTCGGGCGCGGTCGTGTCGATCACCCCGACCTCCAGGTCGGCGGTGCCCTGGCGCAGGAACGGGACGTCCACATGGCTCTCGGACAGGAAGCGCAGCCGGATGCCGGGGGCCTCGCGGGCGGCGCGGGCGAAGAGGGTGGCGCCGTGGGCGGCGGCGATCGCGTCGTGGCCGAGGATCGTGAAGGTACGGGAGACCGCCCGCAGGTCGGTGTCGCGGCCCGGCGCGAACAGGGCCCGGGCGCGCTCCACCACCGCGCTCACCTCGGCCCGTACGGCCAGCGCGTGCGGAGTGGGCACCATCCGGCGTCCGGCGCGCACCAGGACCGGATCGCCGAGCGCCTTGCGGATCCGGCCGAGGGTACGGCTCATGGCGGGTTCGGACAGATGCAGCCGGTGGGCGGCGCCCTGCACGCTCTGTTCCTCCAGCAGCACGTCCAGCGCGACCAGCAGATTCAGGTCGAGCCCGGCGGATTGCGTCATGTGCAGGTATCCCTTGCGAAGGTTGCACTGGAAAGCAGGTCACCGGCGAGCCTACGGTGAGGGCGCATCCCCCACCACCCACCGAAGCTCCCGGGAGGAGCCGTGCCCACGCACGCCCTGAAACGCCCCACCCTGCTCGCGCTGTGCGCCTGCGTCCTGGTCGCGCAGAGCATGGTCGCCGCCGTCAACCTCCTCATACCGCAACTGAGTTCGTCGTCCCTGCATCCCTCGCGCACCGAGATCCTGTGGACGGTCGACGCCTACGTCATCGTCTTCGCGGGCCTGCTCATCCCGGCCGGCGCACTCGGGGACCGGTACGGCCGCAAGGGCGCCCTGCTCGCCGGGCTCGCCCTGTTCGCGGCGGGCGCCGCCACCAGCGCGCTCGCGACCGGCCCGGCCGTCCTGACAGTCGGCCGGGGCCTGTCCGGCGCCGGTGCGGCCCTGATCACCCCGGCCACCCTCTCGATCCTGATGCAGCTGTCCGCGCCCGAGCACCGGGCCCGCTCGATGGGCGCCTGGACCCTGTCGATCGGCCTGGGCGGCGCGGCCGGCAACCTGGGCGGCGGCCTGGCCGGGCAGTTCCTCACCTGGCGCGCCCTGTTCGCGGTGATGGTCCCGCTCGCCGTCGTCCTCGCGGTGGCCGTCTCGACCACGGTCCCGCGCACCGAACGCTCCCCCGCCGGCAACCCCGACCCGCTCGGCACCCTGCTGCTGACGGCGGGCCTGGTGGCGATCCTGTTCGGCATCATCGAGGGCCCGGCGTACGGCTGGACCTCCGCACGCATCCTGGGTGCCTTCGCGGCGGGCGCGCTGCTGATCGCCGCCTTCACCGCCCACGCCCTGCGCTCGGCGGCCCCCCTCTTCGACCCGCGGGTCTTCGCCTCCGCACGCCTGCGGGCGGCCTCCCTCGGCACGGCCACCGGCTTCTTCGGCCTGTTCTCCCTGTTCTTCGTCAACTCCCAGTACCTGCAGGGCGTGAAGGGCTACGGCGCCGCCCTCACCGGAGTGGCGATCATGCCCCTGGTCTTCGGGATGGCCGTGGCCCAGAAGCTGGCCACCCGCTGGGCCGACCGCCCCCGCGCGGTCATCGGCACCGGTCTCGCCCTGATCGGCCTCGGCCTGCTCGGCGCGTCCACGGCCGACGCGGGCACGCCGTACGCGGTGTTCGTCTGCTGGCTGCTGGTCATCTCCGCGGGCGCCGGACTGTCCATGCCCGCCCTGACCGTCGGCGTGGTCACCTCCCTCCCGGCCCACCGGGCGGGCCTCGGCTCCGGCCTCGGCACCACGGCCCGCGAGACGGGGGCCGCGCTCGGCGTCGCCGTCACCGGCACGGTGCTGTCGGCCCACGCGGACCTGCTCCACGGGATGGGGCCGGCGCTGCGGACGGTGGGGGTGGTGGTGCTGGCGGCCACGGCCCTGGTGGTGGCGGGGTACGGCGGCGGCGGGGCCGGGGGCCGCGGGGTGAGCGCCGGGCGGGCGCGGGAGCTGTCCGGTGCGGGCCGCCCATGACCGGGGCGGCAGGGCAGGCCCACCGCTGCGGGCCGGGCTCAGGGGACGACTGACGACCGGGACCGGCCCGCGCTCCGGCTCACTCCCTGTACCCCGTTGCGCGCGCAGCGCCTGGATTCTCCCCCACTCCCCCACTCCGCGACCTGACCCCGAACGCACCGGTCCCCGGCCGCTGTCGCAGCGGCCGGGGACCGAGTGGGATGCTGCCGATCAAGCGTGACCGGTCAGATCAGGCCGAGGCCGCGAACCGCGTCGCGCTCCTCCTCGAGCTCCTTCACCGACGCGTCGATGCGGGCGCGGGAGAACTCGTTGATGTCCAGGCCCTGGACGATCTCGTACTTGCCGTCCTTGCAGGTGACCGGGAAGGAGGAGATCAGGCCCTCCGGGACGCCGTAGGAGCCGTCCGACGGGATGCCCATGGAGGTCCAGTTGCCCTCGGCGGTGCCGTTGACCCAGGTGTACACGTGGTCGATCGCGGCGTTGGCGGCGGAGGCGGCCGACGAGGCACCGCGGGCCTCGATGATCGCGGCACCGCGCTTGGCGACGGTCGGGATGAAGTCCTCGGCGAGCCACTTCTCGTCGTTCACGACCTCGGCGGCGTTCTTGCCGGCGACCGTGGCGTGGAAGATGTCCGGGTACTGGGTGGCGGAGTGGTTGCCCCAGATGGTCAGCCGCTTGATGTCGGCGACCGTGGAGCCCGTCTTCTTCGCGAGCTGGGTCAGCGCGCGGTTGTGGTCCAGGCGGGTCATCGCGGTGAAGCGCTCGGCCGGGACGTCCGGCGCGGCGGCCTGCGCGATGAGCGCGTTGGTGTTGGCCGGGTTGCCGACGACCAGGACCTTGATGTCGTCCGCTGCGTGGTCGTTGATGGCCTTGCCCTGCGGCTTGAAGATGCCGCCGTTGGCCTCGAGGAGGTCGCCGCGCTCCATGCCCTTGGTACGGGGACGGGCGCCGACCAGGAGGGCTACGTTGGCGCCGTCGAAGGCGACGTTCGGGTCGTCCGTGATGTCGATGCCCTGGAGCAGCGGGAAGGCGCAGTCGTCCAGCTCCATGGCCGTGCCCTCGGCGGCCTTGAGCGCCGGGGTGATCTCCAGCAGGCGCAGCTTGACCGGCACGTCCGCGCCGAGCAGCTGGCCGGAGGCGATGCGGAAGAGCAGGGCGTAACCGATCTGGCCGGCCGCGCCGGTGACGGTGACGTTCACGGGAGTGCGGGTCATGGCGTTCTCCGTATGACAGCTGGCGGTGGGGCGTCCCGGGCCCCGGGCGGATGATCGATCTCTTGGCGTCAAGAGATCGATCCAGCGGTCAGGCTATCGCGCATCCGGCATGCGAGACGCGCAGGGCCCTGTGGCTCACCCCACAAGTCGGAGGAGTGTCGAACGAAAGGGGCGGCCGCCCGTCCGGGAGAGGGGGAGAGGACGGAGGCGGCCGCCAGGTGGGGGTACCGGACTGCCGGACTCCCGTGGGGGTATCGGGCCGCGTGCCCAGAATCCGGCCCGGCATGCACCCGGCCCCGGAATTTCATCGTCCCGATTCCCCGCACACCGTCCGCGCACGCCGTCCAGCGGATGTGCCGAGCCCCATCTGTCCTGTTCGGGCAGTCCGTTCTGCCCTGTTCGGGCAGTCCGTTCCACCGCACGCCGTACGCCGGTGCGCCGCCCGCCCCTGTCGGGGGGAGTGCCGCGCCGCCGTACGGCCGCCACAGACACCACAGGACAGGGCCGGGCCCGTCGACTCCGGGCCACCACCGGGGATCGACGCGACACACCCGCAGCGACCGACAGGCGCCACCGCCGGGTGCCATGGGCCAGGCCCCAACCGCGCCTTGTCCGGTGCGCCCCTTCGCCCTACTTGGTGCACCCCGTCCGCCCGGACGCCAGCGTCGCACAGGCCTTGGCCTCCGCCGCGTCCTTCACGGCGACCATCGGGGTGTAGGCGATGGTGTCGCCGACGCCGGAAGTCTCGCCGGTCTGCCGGGCCTTCCCCACGGAGATCTGGACCTTGTCACCCTGGCCGGCGCCGGTGATGCGGCCCCAGGCGGTGCCGCAGGCCTTGCTGTAGCGGACCTCCAGGGTGGTGGCCCCGACGGTGGCGGTCTTGGCGGTGGTCACCAGGTCACCGCTGCACCCCATGGCCTCGGCGTCCTTGCCGTCGCAGGTGGCGCCGGCGCACTTGACCCCGGGCGGCGGGGTCGCGTGCGCGGTGGCGCTCGGGGACGGCTGCCTGGCGGCGTTGCCGTGCTTCGCTCCGCCCTGGTTGGTGAAGAAGAAGACGGCGCCGATGACGACGAGCACGCCGACGAGCCCCGCGAGGAACATGATCACCCGCTGCCGGCCGGCGTTCCCCGGGGCCGGGGTGCCTCCCCCGGACGGGGTGGCCCCAGCGGGCCCGGGCTCCTGTGGCCGGCCGTCGTACGGGTTAGGGGCGGTCGGGGTCCGGCCGGGACCCTCGGGCGGGCCGGCGGGCCGCGCACCGTTCGCGGCAGCGGCGCCGGCCCCTGCGCGGACCCCGCCTCCGGGGCGGGCGCTCGCCTTGGACGGGCCCTGATACCCGGCCAGACCCCAGGAGTTGCCACCCGAGGTCCCACCAGGCCCGAAGCCTTCCCGGCGGGCCTCACCGAGGCCCATCGCATCTGCCGTACCCGGGCCCGCTGCGTCGGACGCCTCCCGGCCCGTGCCGTCGGCCACACCCCCGCCCGCTCCGTCGGCCGGCCCCCGGCCCACGCGGTCCACGGCGCCCAGCCCTGCTGCGTCGACCGGCCCCGGCCCCACGCCGTCGCCCGAGCCACGCCCGGATCCATCTCCCGAGCCACGCCCCGAGCCGTCACCCGAACGCCGCCCCGAGCCCTCGCCCGCACCACGCCCCGGACCATCACCCGAGGCACGCCCCGGACCTTGCCCCGAACCCCCGCCCGGGCCACCACGCCCCGAGCCGTCGACCGGCCCCCGCCCCACGCCATCGTCCGGCTCCGAACCAAAACCGTCGCCCGGACCACGACCCATACCGTCGCCCGCGCCATGCCCCGGACCGCCGCCCGACCCACGACCCGGCTCCTGCCCCACGCCGTCCCCCGGTCCCCGAAGGGAACCGTCGGTTCGACCACGGCCGCCGGCCCGATCGCGTCCGCGTCCCGCCTCGTCCCGCGCGTCGGCGTCGGGGGCCGTCGGCTGGGTGGGGATCGTCGGGGAGACGCCGGCCGGGCCGGCGATGCCCATGGCCGCGCCGGCGCCCTTGCGGCCGGACGGGCCGCCGGTCGCCTCGGCCGCCCCGAACTCCCCCAGCGCGGCGCGCGCCTGGGAGATGCGGATCGCCTCCATGGTGCGGTCGTGCCGCAACTCGGCCCGGCTCCAGGCGCGTTCGGCCAGCTCCCACATCGTGGTCAGATGCACGAGGTTGGTGCCGGTGACCTCCGCGAGCGCGACGATCGCGCCCTTGGGGGCGAGAAGCCGGCCGCCCAGGTAACGCTCCCAGGACGTCTTGCTGTAGCCCGTGCGGTCGGCGAGTGCCGCGATGCTCAGGCCGCTGCGGTCCACGAGCCGCCGCACCTGCTGGGTGAACTCCTTGATCTGCGGGTCCAGGTCCTCGGGCAGATCTTTCCAGCGAGGCATCGATTCCCCCTCTTGCTCTCCCCCGGCGTTTCCCCGTCCTGGCTACCCACAAGGATGCGCCGACTCGGGATCCCAGTTCCCGGAGTGGGGGCGCACGGGAGCACCAATGCCGCCGGTCATGCCCCAACGTATCCCGAACTGTCAAGACATCGACACGCTGAGGACACATGTCGCAGTGCCGGAACACGGTAGCGGAACGGTCACTTCCGTGCCACAGCGCACAGACAGGCGTTGAACAGGCAGTTCCCGTCGGGGAAGGCTGAGTTGTGACGGTGGCCCACCCCTCATCGGGGGAGGGGGTGGGCCACCGTTCTGCCGCACCGCCGTGCGGACTCGCTCACCTGTTGCTGAGCGTGACGTGCAGGAGATCCTTCAGGAACGGGACCACGATCCACGGCCTGGGCTGGGCCATCATCGCCAGCAGGACGATCGCGAGGCCGAGGACGCCGTAGGTGGCGATGTCCGTGAAGCGGGAGCGCACGGCGAGCATGCCGACGCTCGGAAGTATCCAGCGCATGACCGCGCCCGCCAGCAGGGCCGCGCCGATCAGCAGGGTGCCGGCGCGGAACGCGTCGAGGGCGGTCAGCAGCAGGCCGAACGCGACCCCGCCGAGCACCACGAGCAGGGGCCACTGCCGCGCCGGGGCCGGGGCGTCACCGGAGGCGGCCCGGCCGCCGCCCTCGGGCCGCGCGGTGTCCCGGGTGATCCTCGGGAAGCGGCGGGTGGTCCGCTTCGCAGGCTCCCCGGCGCTGTGCGTACCGCGGGTGACCGCCCCCGCGCGGGCGCGCTCAGCCGGCACTGCGCTCCGCCGCCTCGACCACGTTGACCAGCAGCTGCGCCCGGGTCATCGGGCCCACACCACCGGGGTTCGGGGAGATCCAGCCGGCCACCTCGGTGACGTCCGGGTGGACGTCGCCCATGATCTTGCCCTCGGCGTTGCGGGAGACACCGACGTCCAGGACGGCGGCGCCCGGCTTGACGTCCTCGGCGCGGATCAGGTGCGGGGCACCGGCCGCGGCGATGATGATGTCGGCCCGCTTCAGGTGGGCGGACAGATCGCGGGTTCCGGTGTGGCACTGGGTCACGGTGGCGTTCTCGCTGCGCCGGGTGAGCAGCAGCGGCATCGGCCGGCCGATCGTGACACCGCGGCCGACGACCACGACCTCGGCGCCCTTGATCTCCACGCCGTGCGCGCGCAGCAGGGAGAGGATGCCGTTGGGGGTGCAGGGCAGCGGGGCCGGCTCGTTCAGCACCAGCCGCCCGAGGTTCATCGGATGGAGCCCGTCGGCGTCCTTGGCCGGATCCATCAGCTCCAGGATGCGGTTCTCGTCGATGCCCTTGGGCAGCGGCAGCTGGACGATGTAACCGGTGCAGGCCGGGTCCTCGTTCAGCTCGCGTACGACCGCCTCGATCTCCTCCTGGGTGGCCGTGGCCGGCAGCTCGCGCTGGATGGAGGCGATGCCGACCTGCGCGCAGTCGCGGTGCTTGCCGGCGACGTACTTCTGGCTGCCGGGGTCGTCCCCGACCAGGATCGTGCCGAGGCCGGGCGAGACGCCCCTCTCCTTCAGCGCCGCCACGCGGGCGGTCAGATCGGACTTGATCGCGGCTGCGGTGGCCTTGCCATCGAGAATCTGGGCGGTCATACCCCCATCCTCGCGGATGACCCGCCCCCGGTTCCAATCCGGGTGCCCCGCCGCCCTCCCCCGCTATGTCACAGCATGATCAGTGATGTTGCACTTGCACAACACCTCACGATTCCGGCTGGACAAGTAAGACCGACCTAAAGAACGATGAGCACTACAGTGCCGCGGACAGTGCCGGGGGGACGGACCGCATCTGTAGAACTCTCCTCCGAACCGTGCCGCGCGTCGTCCCCGCACTTGGATCAACGGAGGAAGAGCGCCATGAGCTTTGGCGACCCGAACAACCCCTACGGCCCGCCGCCCCAGCAGCCTCCGGCCGCTCCCGGTTACGGCTACCCGCAGCAGCCGCCCGCTCCGCCGCAGGGCTACGGTTACCCGCAGCAGCCCGCCTACCCCGGCTACCCGGGCGGCGCCATGATGCCGCAGACGATGCCGGGCCTGATGGTCACCGCGCGGGTCATGCTCTACATCGTGGCGGCCGTGCAGATCATCATCGGTATCTTCGCGCTGTACATCGCCGCGACGATCAACGACGTGTCCAACGCGGGCGAGGACACCTTCGGCAACAACACCTTCTCCAACATCGGTCACGACGGCGCCGGCATCGTCCTCGTCCTCGCGCTGATCTTCCTGGGGCTCTCCGGGCTGTCGATCACACTGGGCGTGAAGTTCACCCGCGGCGGCCAGGGCATCCGCATCACCACGATGATCTACGGCATCCTCGGCGCCCTCGTCGGCGTCCTGATCCTGATCGGCGCGGCGAACCAGGGCACCAGCACCGGACTGATCTCGGCGCTGCTGTGGATGGGCTTCGGCGGCATCATGGCCGCCGCGATGATCGCCCCCTCCGGGGCGGCCTGGTTCGACCGCCCGCGCTACTGAACCCGCCCGCGCGACGGAACAGTTCGCGCCATTTCAACGCCGAGGGCCGTGTCTCACCCGTCCAGGGGGAGGCACGGCCCCGCTGTCTCCCCCTAGGCTGACCGGCGGAGCCGTTCCCGGCCGGAGTGGCCGTCAGGCACGGGGAGACGCACCTTGTACAGCATCATCGTCGTACCTCCGCCGACCCCGGAGGACCGACAGCACGGCAACCGGATCGAGCTCGCCCCGGGTGAGCGCCTCAGTTTCGGACGGGCGTCCGGCAACGGTCTGACGATCCCGCACGACGGGGTCTCCCGCCGGGCCGGCGAACTCAGCGCCCAGGGCGCGTTCTGGATACTGAGCAACCTGTCCGCGCGGCAGACCTACGTCGTGGAGAACCCGGAGGGCGCCGGCGAGCACGTGAAGGTCGGCCCGGGCCGGCTCGACGCGCCCATCCCTTTCGAGTTCTCGCGGATCGTGCTGCCCGCGGCCGGAGACCTGCTGACGATCGAGGTGTGGGCGCCGCGCCACGACTATCTGCGGGAGGGGGCCGGGGCGGACGGGGACACCACCGCGCCCGCCTTCTCCGTCGACCGCACCAAGCGCTACTTCGCCGTCCTGGCCGCCCTGTGCGAACCGCGGCTGCGCGGCGACCCGCACGCCCCGCTGCCCACGGTCGACCAGGTCGTCGACCGGCTGAGTCCCGCCTGGCCGGCCGCCTCGCGCACCTCGGTGCAGTGGAACATCGACTACCTGGCGGTGAAGCTGCGGCTCAAGCCCGGCCCGGAGACGGCGGACACCGGTCCGCGCCTCAACGGCAAGAAGGAGTCCCTGGTGTCCCTGGCGCTCCGCTTCGACCTCGTACGGGAGGACGACCTGGTCGTCCTGTCCGCCGCCGACGCCGGCCGGACGGCCCGGTGACCGAGCCGTACGCCGTCCCCGTGCCGCGGGGTTACCGGGTGGGCACCTGGGAGGTGCGCGAGCCGATCGCGACGGGCGCCTTCGGCAGCGTGTACGCGGGCCGGCACACCGGCGACTCCGACGAACTGCCCGGCACCGCCGCGCTGAAGTTCCTGCCCACCGGCACCGGCACCCCGCGCCAACTGACCCATCTGCGCGAACTCATCGAGCGCGAGATCGACCTGCACCGACGGCTCAGAAGGCCGCGGCTGATCCGGATGTACCAGTCGCTCGTCGTCGACGACCCGGACCGCCCCGAACTCGACGGCGCCACCGTCCTCGTCCTGGAGCGGGCCGAGGGCTCCCTGTCCGCCCTGCTCGCCGCCGCGCCGCGCCCGGACGCCGGGCCCGCCCTGCTCGCCCAGATCTGCGAGGGGCTGGCGCAACTGCACCGGGCGGGCTGGGTGCACGGGGATCTGAAACCGGCCAACGTGCTGCTGATGGCGGACGGTTCGGCGCGGCTCGCCGACTTCAACATGGCCGCCGAACTGGAGGGCACCCACGGCTACACCCCGGCCTTCTCCACCCCCGACTACACCCCGCCCGAGCTGCTGTGGGCGGAGATCGGCGAACGCGGCCGGCGGATCCGCCCGTCCGCCGACGTCTGGGCCTTCGGTGTGCTCGCCCATCTCGTCCTCACCGACTCCTTCCCGCTGTCCGGCGCCACCCCGACGGCCCGCCGCGACGCGGCCGCCGCCTATGCGCGCGGCACCGACGAACTGCGCCTGTCGCCCCAACTCCCGGACGCCTGGCGGGAGATCGTGCGGGACTGCCTGGCCCGGACGCACGAGGCGCGCATCGGCACCGAGGCACTGCTGCGCCGCGTCGAGGCGGCCGCCGGCACGGGCCGCTCGCCGCGGCTGCCCCGCCGGCTGTTCCCGCGCCGCGGACGCCGACGCGCGGCCGTCGCGGGCGCCGCCGCCGCGACCGTCGCCGTCGCGGCCCTCGGCTACGGCATCAGCAGCTGGGCGGGCAACGGCGGTGACGGCACGGGCGACAAGGCTCTGGCCGCCTACGGCGCCTCCGACCTCCGTACGGACAAGGGTGTCCCGGCGCGGTACCGGAAGCTCATCGTCGACTCCGCTCACGCCTGCCCCGAGCGCGACGTGACCCCCGCGCTCATGGCGTCGATGCTGAAGGCCGAGAGCAACTTCGACCCGAACCTCTCCGACCCGGCCAAGCACGAGTTCGGCATCGCCCGCTGGACCCCATCCGTCCTGCGCTGGTACCTGCGCGACGACGGCATTCCCGCCTCGGCCACGCCCACCCCGCCCCTCACCCCCTCCGTCTCCATCCCGGCCATGGGCCGCTACCTCTGCTTCATGGCGCCCCTTCTGAAGGCCGGCCTGCCCGGCGACAGGCGGGTGCTGCTCTCCGCCGCCTACCGGACGTCGTACAAGAAAGTGAACGACACGAACGGAGTTCCCCCGAAGTACCGCGACTACTGCGCCCGTGTCGCCCACTACCTCAAGGAGTACGCGCCCCCGGGCAGGAAGTGACCCTCAGACGTCCGAGGTACCGGCACAGGGACACGGCTGCGACGGTGGGACCACTCCGCCAGGACGTCTCCGGCATCACGGACGTCAGGGGGAGCGACCGACACCGTTCGTTCACATGGGGGAACACGTGAACATCGCCAAGCCCGCCGCGCTGCTCGTCGCGGCCACCGCCCTGCTCGCCGGGTCCACGGTGGCGGCCACCGCCGCCGCACCGGACGGCACCCGCGTCACCGGCGTCCAGCAGGTGGCCGACCAGGTGCTCGCGGGGCACCCGAAGCCGCTCTCGGCCTCCGCCGGCAAGGTCCGCTACGACGGCCTGACCCTCACCGAGGCCCCGCGGGGCAAGGTCGCCGCCAAGGACCTGGACTGCGCCTACGGCCACCTGTGCATGGTCGTCAAGGGCACCAAGTTCGACTTCTACAAGTGCCAGACCTGGACCGTGAACAACTGGACCGGGGACGGCCCGTTCACCAACAACCAGACGCCGGGCACGGTCGCCAGGTTCTTCAACCAGGACGGCAGCGTCCGCTGGACCTCGACGGCCTACGAGGCCGGCACGGCGACGTGGGACCCGATCTACTCCCTGCGTCCCTGCTGACCCGATGGGCCGACGGCCTCCGGCTCCCTCGGGGGAGGGCCGGAGGCCGTCGTGTGTTCCAGGTGATCAGCGTGATCCGGGGTGATCAGTGGAAGAAGTGGCGCGTGCCCGTGAAGTACATCGTCACGCCCGCCTTCTTGGCGGCCTCGACGACCTGCTCGTCACGGATCGAGCCGCCCGGCTGGACGATCGCCCGGACACCGGCGCCGATGAGGATCTCCGGCCCGTCGGGGAAGGGGAAGAACGCGTCCGAGGCGGCGTAGGAACCGCGCGCCCGCTCCTCACCGGCCCGCTCGACGGCCAGCTTGCAGGAGTCGACCCGGTTGACCTGGCCCATGCCGACGCCGACCGAGGCGCCGTCCTTGGCGAGCAGGATCGCGTTGGACTTGACGGCGCGGCAAGCCTTCCAGGCGAAGGCGAGCTCCTTGAGCTCCTCGGGGGAGAGCGCCTCGCCGCTGGCCAGCGTCCAGTGCGCCGGGTCGTCGCCGTCGGCCTGGAGCCGGTCGGTGACCTGGAGCAGGAGACCGCCGTCGACCGGCTTGGCCTCGACCCGGTTGCAGGGCGCGCCCGGGGTCTTCAGGACCCGGATGTTCTTCTTCTTGGTGAGGGCCTCCAGGGCCCCCTCCTCGTAGTCCGGGGCGACGATGACCTCGGTGAAGATCTCCGCGACCTGCTCGGCCATCTCCCGGCTCACCGGACGGTTGACGGCGATGACACCGCCGTACGCGGAGACCGGGTCGCAGGCGTGCGCCTTGCGGTGCGCCTCGGCGACGTCCGAACCCACCGCGATGCCACAGGGGTTGGCGTGCTTGATGATCGCGACGCACGGCTCGTCGTGGTCGTACGCGGCACGGCGGGCGGCGTCCGTGTCCGTGTAGTTGTTGTACGACATCTCCTTGCCGTGCAGCTGCTCGGCGTCCGCGAGTCCGCCGCTGCCGTCGACGTACAGGGCGGCCGGCTGGTGCGGGTTCTCGCCGTAGCGGAGGGTGTTCCTGCGCTCGAAGGTGGCGCCGAGGAAGTCGGGGAAGCGCGACTCGTCCACCGGGGCGTAGGAGGAGGCGAACCAGGAGGCGACGGCCACGTCGTAGGCGGCGGTGTGCTGGAACGCCTCGGCGGCCAGCCGCTTGCGGGCGGCGAGGTCGAAGCCGCCGTCCTGCACGGCCGAGAGGACGTCGGCGTACCGCTCGGGGCTGGTGACCACGGCGACCGACGGGTGGTTCTTGGCGGCGGCGCGGACCATGGAGGGGCCGCCGATGTCGATCTGCTCCACGCACTCGTCGTCCGAGGCGCCGGAGGCGACCGTCTCGCGGAAGGGGTAGAGGTTGACGACGACGAGGTCGAACGGCTCGACGCCGAGCTCGGCGAGCTGCTGCCGGTGGCTCTCCAGCCGCAGGTCGGCGAGGATGCCCGCGTGCACCCTCGGGTGCAGGGTCTTCACCCGGCCGTCCAGGCACTCGGGGAAGCCGGTCAGCTCCTCGACCTTGGTGACGGGGACGCCGGCGGCGGCGATCCGGCCGGCCGTGGACCCGGTGGAGACGAGCTCGACACCGGCCTCGTGCAGCCCGCGCGCGAGGTCTTCCAGCCCGGTCTTGTCGTAGACGCTGACGAGCGCGCGACGGATGGCCCGCTTGCCGCTCTCGATGCTCTCGGCGGTCACTGGATAACTACCTTTCGTCCCTCAATGCGATGGCCGTTGCGGGCGAGCCGCCCCACGACCTCGACGAGCAGCCTTCGCTCGACTTCCTTGATGCGCTCGTGCAGCGCGCTCTCGTCGTCCTCGTCCCGGATCTCGACCACGCCCTGGGCGATGATCGGGCCGGTGTCGACGCCGTCGTCGACGAAGTGGACGGTGCAGCCGGTGACCTTGGCGCCGTACGCCAGCGCGTCACGCACGCCGTGGGCCCCCGGAAAACTGGGCAGCAGGGCGGGGTGCGTGTTCACGAACCGCCCGCCGAACCGGGCCAGGAACTCCTTGCCGACGATCTTCATGAACCCGGCGGAGATCACGAGGTCCGGCTCGTACGCGGCCACGGCCTCGGTGAGGGCGGCATCCCACTCCTCGCGGCTCGCGTGGTCCTTGACCTTGCACACGAAGGTCGGCAGCCCGGCCCGCTCGGCGCGGGCGAGCCCCTCGATGCCGGCGCGGTCGGCCCCTACGGCGACGATCCGGGCGCCGTACCGCTCGGCTCCGGTGCGCTCGATCTCGTCCAGGAGCGCCTGCAGATTGGTGCCGGATCCGGAGACCAGCACGACGAGGCGCTTGACCGCTGGGCCAGCGGGGGTGGCGGCCACGATGGGGCCCTTTCTGGGGTGGCGACGGTTCCGGCCGGTGCTTTGTGCATTCGTACGAATGCGTTACGCCCCTCGATACAGGGAAGTCTACGAAGCGGCCGACCGTCAGCAACGATACCGGCACACAGGAAGGCCCCCACGGGACGGGGGCGTGGCCGGAAGGTAGCGTTCGTGGCGAATCAAGAAGGGGGCTGACTCCGGCAGCCCCGGGAACGTGGCCGTCACGCGGCGCGTTCACGGGGTGGAAGCTCACGTCGGACTGCCGTATTGACCTAGGGGAAGACGCTCTTTTGATGCCCGATCGCAGCCTGCGACTCCTGACGTTCCCTCTGCGCCCGGCCCAGGGAGGCGAGCGTCGCGCCGTGCTGCTGCGGGAGCGGCCGGCCTCGCCGCCGGAGGCGCCCCAGGGCGGACGCGACGGTGACGGACGGGGCAGTGGGCCGCAGGACGACAATCCCTTCGCGCCGCCGCCCGAGGGCGCCCCGGACCGGCCCTGGCAGCCGCGCCACCCGGAGGACTCCCAGGGCTCCGGGCACGGCACCGGCCCCGGCGGTGGCGCCCCGTGGGGCAACCAGTGGAGCGACCGCCAGCCCGGGCGCTCTCCCGGCGGCTTCGGCGAGCGGCCCGGCGGCGGCTCCCAGGGCCCCGGCGGACCGGCCTCTCCCGGCGGCATGCGCTGGGACCCGACCGACCCCGCCCAGCGCCGCGCGCGCTACGCCCTGCTGTCCGGCATGTGGGCCGTCTTCTTCGCCCTGTTCAGCTGGCCGTACGTGGCCCTGTTGCTGGGCGCGCTGGCCCTGTACTGGGGCGTCAGCGCCCTGCGCGCCAAGCCGCGCACGCCCGACCCGAACACCTCGGCCCCCGCGGGCGGCCGTCCCCAGATCACGGCAGCGGTCGGCGGCCTGCTGACGGCATCCCTGGCCCTGGTCCTGGTGGCCTCGACCTTCACGGTCCAGTTCGTCTACCGCGACTACTACACGTGCGTGAACGACGCCCTCACCCACGAGGCCAAACAGTCCTGCGACCAACTGCTGCCGCAGCAGCTGCGCGGGGTTCTGGGCACCGGCAACAGCTGAGGCTCCGCCTGTCAGGGGGTTTCGGGCGTGCCGGGCGACGCGTCGGTGTGGTCCGGCCGGGGCTCGGGCGGGGGCGTCGGCTCCGCGGTGGGCTTCGAGTCTGTGGCAGGCGCCGCGTCTGCGGTGTCTGTGGTGGGCGCGGCGTCTGTGGTGGGCGCTGAGCCTTCGGCGGGCAACGAGCCTGCAGGGGGCGATGAGTTTTCCGTCGGCGTTGAGCCTGCGGGGGGCGCTGACTCCGCCGTGGGCACCGACTCCGCGGGCAGCCTTGACTCTGCGCGGGGCGTCGCCTCCGCGGGGGGCGTGGGAGGGACCGCGGGGCTCGGCCAGGCGGCGGGCAGGTCACGGGGGCCGGTTGCCTCTCGAAGAGCGGCCCAACGGGAGGCGCGGGCCAGGTCGTCGTGCCAGTCCGTGGGGAACGCGTCGCCGGCCGGGAGGAAGTCGTACATCTCCTCCTCGTCGGGCACGGCCACCCCCGGCCGGGGCGCGGGCGTCCTGCCCTTGCCCGGCTCCTTGGCCTTGCCCCGCTCCTTCCCCTTGGCCGAGTCCTTGTCGGCCGAGTCCTTGTCGGCCGAGTCCTTGTCCTTGGCCGATTCCCCGCCGGTCCGCGCGAGGCCCTCGCCCGCGCCCTCGCCGTTGCCCTTGCCCCCGCCCTTGGTCGTCTCCTCCTCCCGGCCCGCCTTCTCGGCCTTGGCACCGGTCTTCTCCCGCTCCTTCGCCGCGTCCTTCGTCCTCCCCTGTTCCGTTCCGCCCCCGGAGTTCTCCGTCCCCGTCCCCTGTGCCGGGATCTCCCCGCCCCGCGCACGCCGGCCCCACAGCCGGCACGCCCGTACGATCAGCGCCACCGGCAGCCCGAACAGCGCCGTCCACGCCCCCGCCGCTCCCCCGGTCTGCCACCACACCGGTCCGAAGCGGGCCAGCGCGGACACGCCCAGCGGACCGCCGGCCAGGTCGGCGAGCAGGGCAAGGGCTGCCGCGCAGAGCGTCGCGGTCAGCAGCACCACCCCCGCCGTACCGACGGCCGACCAGCGGGCGAACACCGGTGCGCCGGACTCCGGCCGTCGTACGGCCCCGCGCGCCACGAACCACCCCACCGTCATCCCGGCCGCCACCGGCACCAGCCCCGCCGCCCAGTTCGGCAGCGTCCCCACACCGGCGTCCGGAACCGCCGCCAGCAGGGGGAACGGCGGCAACAGGGGGGCCGGGTCGGAGGCGAAGGGTTGCACCACATGCCCGGCGCCGAGGAGGAAACCGGGTCCGAGGGCGTAGGACGCGGCCCACAGCGCCGCGTTGGGGATCAGCGCGACGCCGAGCAGGAGTACGGCGAACCGTCCCGTCCACCCCTCCGTCAGCTGGACGAAGGACGCCCGCGCGACTCCGCCGTGCCACACCAGCGACACCGCGAGCAGCAGCACCCCACCGCCGAGGAGCACCGCCGTGGCGGCGCCGGTGGCCCGTACGGCCGTACCCAGCCGGGCGCGTTCGTCCGCGCCGAACAGCAGCCGCCGCACGCGCCCCGGCAGCACGCCCAGCGCGCTCAGCACCGGCTCGCGCGGACGGCCGTACGCCGACCACACCCCGGCCGCCGCCGAGCCCGCCGCGACCAGCGGCAGACACACCGTCACCCAGGACCAGGACGGCCGCAGTTCGCCGCCCGAGCAGTACAGCGCGACCGCGCCGCCGACGCCGAGGTAGCCGAGGACGACCCCGGTCCACACCGTGTGCGCCGGTACCGGCGGCGGGCCGTCGGCGTCGGTGGGCGCGTCCACCGCGTCCCTGGCCGCCCGGTACACCAGCCACACGGGCAGCACGAGCAGCAGCAGCGGAGTCACCCCCACCGGCATGGGGGCGCCCGAGAGCGTCTCGGTGCGGACCAGTTCGACGCCGTGGGCCAGCAGCCACAGCGCACCGGCGACGTGCAGCGCGCCGCCGGGACCGCTGTCGGGGTACGGCGAGCTGACCCACAGCACCATCAGCAGCGCGGCGAAGGAGGCGAAGCCGAGTCCGGCCGCGACGGCGCCGCCCAGCAGGCTCGCGGCCAGTCCGGGCTCGCGGTCCCGCATCCGGGTCAGCAACGGCGACAGCGAGGGTCGGCGAGCGGTCATCAGGTTCACGTACGCCATGCTCCCAACGGCACACACTTTCCCGTCGTAACAGGCGAACCTCCGTAGTGTCGCTCAATATACGATTATGTTCTTTTTCGTACGGAAGGGCGCACGAACGACGCGGAGTGCCGCCCGTTCGCTGCCACCGCCGAGGGAACGCCGACGCCTGCGCCGTTCCCGGTCGCTGACGCGGGCTCAGGTCGCCGCGCGGGTCGGCGTCAGCCGCTCGACGCTGGGCGCGTGGGAATCCGGCCGCCGCGTCCCGCAGGACGGCGAGGGCGAGGCGTACGCCCGGCATCTGACGACGTACGTTCTCCAGGAGACGGTCGAGCGGGCGGCAGCCCCCGAGGCGAGCCCCGGACCGGAGACACCCCCGGCCCCCCTGGCGGCCGCGGCCGATCCCCTGACGCCCGCTCAGGCCTTCGACGCGCTCTACGCGTTCTGCGCCCCCGCCCTCGTACGCCAGGCCTATTTGCTCACCGGACGCCGGGAACTGGCCCGCGAGGCCGTGGAGCGGGCGTTCCAGCTGGCCTGGCAGCGCTGGCCCGAGGTGGCCCGGGACCGGGATCCGGGCGGCTGGGTGCGGGCGGCGGCGCACGACTGCGCTCTCTCGCCCTGGCACCGCTTCCGGCCCCGGTACCGCGACCCGGAGCCGCCGCCCACCGACCCGGCCGACCGGGCGCTGCTGCACGCCCTGCTGGAGCTGCCGCCGGTGTACCGGCGCACGCTCGTCCTGTACGACGGTGTGGGCCTCGACCTGCCGGAGACGGCGGCGGAGACGGAGGCGAGCACGCCGGCCGCCGCGAACCGGCTGACCCACGCCCGCGAGGCGCTGGCCGCGGGGCTGCCGGAGCTGGCCGACCCCGCCGAGCTGCATCGCCGGCTGCTGGTGCTGGCCTCGGCGGAGCGGCTGCCCGCGGCCGGGCCGGAGCCGGTGCGGCGGGAGAGCGAACGGCGGAACGTGTTCTGGACGCGCGCGGCGATCGCGTTCACGGTGGCGATCATCGGCGCGACAACGCTCACGGTGCGGTCGGCGCCGACGCACTACGAGGCGCCGCTCGCACCGGCGCAGGCGGTGCAGGGGGTTCCGCCGGTGGGGGCGATGGGGCCGCTGTCGCGCAAGGAGCAGGCGTTGCGGGCGAAGTTGCAGAGCGCTGCCGCGAAGGGGCCGCAGAGGCTGGGGCCGGAACCCCGGTGACCGCCGCGGCGCGCCACCCGGCGTGGCGCGCGTGAACGCCGGTGGGCCCGCCCCAGCCAAGGGTACGGGCCCACCAAACGGTCAGCTGGAAAGCTCAGCCGCCCAGGATCTCGCGGGCGAGCTTGGCCGTCTCGGTCGGGGTCTTGCCGACCTTGACGCCCGCGGCCTCCAGGGCCTCCTTCTTGGCCTGCGCCGTGCCGGAGGAGCCGGAGACGATGGCGCCGGCGTGACCCATGGTCTTGCCCTCGGGCGCCGTGAAGCCCGCGACGTAGCCGACGACCGGCTTGGTCACGTTCTCCTTGATGAACGCGGCCGCGCGCTCCTCGGCGTCGCCGCCGATCTCACCGATCATCACGATGAGCTCGGTCTCCGGGTCGTCCTGGAACGCGGCCAGGGCGTCGATGTGGGTGGAGCCGATGATCGGGTCGCCACCGATGCCGACGGCGGTCGAGAAGCCGATGTCACGCAGCTCGTACATCATCTGGTACGTCAGCGTGCCGGACTTCGACACCAGGCCGATGCGGCCCGGCTTGGTGATGTCGCCCGGGATGATGCCGACGTTCGACTGGCCCGGGGTGATGATGCCGGGGCAGTTCGGGCCGATGATGCGGGTCTTGTTGCCCTTCTTGCCGGCGTACGCCCAGAAGGACGCCGTGTCGTGCACGGCGATGCCCTCGGTGATCACGACGGCCAGCGGGATCTCGGCGTCGATGGCCTCGACGACCGCGTCCTTGGTGAACTTCTCCGGCACGAAGATGACGGAGACGTTGGCGCCGGTCTTGTCGATGGCCTCCTTGACGGAGCCGAAGACGGGTACCTCGGTGCCGCCGAAGTCCACGGTCTGACCCGCCTTGCGCGGGTTCACGCCGCCCACGACGTTGGTGCCGTCACCGAGCATGAGCTTGGTGTGCTTCATGCCGGTGGAGCCGGTCATGCCCTGGACGATGACCTTGCTGTCCTTGTTGAGCCAGATAGCCATGGTGTGTTGGTGTCCTCGTCCTGAGTGCTTACTTGGCGGCGGCCAGCTCGGCGGCCTTGTCGGCCGCGCCGTCCATGGTGTCGACGCGCTGCACCAGCGGGTGGTTGGCGTCGGTGAGGATCTGCCGGCCCAGCTCGGCGTTGTTGCCGTCGAGGCGGACGACGAGCGGCTTCTCGACCTTCTCGCCGCGGTCCTCCAGGAGCTTCAGGGCCTGCACGATGCCGTTGGCGACCTCGTCGCAGGCGGTGATGCCACCGAAGACGTTGACGAAGACGGACTTGACGTCCGGGTCGCCCAGGATGATCTCCAGGCCGTTCGCCATGACCTGGGCGGAGGCGCCGCCGCCGATGTCCAGGAAGTTGGCGGGCTTGACGCCACCGTGCTTCTCACCGGCGTACGCGACGACGTCCAGGGTGCTCATGACGAGACCGGCGCCGTTGCCGATGATGCCGACCTCGCCGTCGAGCTTGACGTAGTTGAGGTTCTTCTCCTTGGCGGCGGCCTCGAGCGGGTTGGCCGCGGCCTTGTCGTGGAGTTCCTCGAAGTCGGGGTGGCGGAACTCGGCGTTGTCGTCGAGCGACACCTTGCCGTCGAGGGCGATGACGTCACCGGAGGCGACCTTGGCCAGCGGGTTCACCTCGACGAGGAGGGCGTCCTCCTTGATGAAGGTGTCCCACAGCTTGACGAGGACGTTCGCGACCTTGTCCGCGACCTCGGCCGGGAACTTCGCGGCCGCGACGATCTCGCGGGCCTTGGCCTCGTCCACACCGTCGATCGGGTCGATCGGCGTCTTGGCGACGGCCTCCGGACGGGTGGCCGCCACCTCCTCGATCTCCATGCCGCCCTCGACGGAGGCGATGGAGAGGAAAGTCCGGTTGGCACGGTCGAGGAGGAAGGAGACGTAGTACTCCTCGAGGATCTCCGGAGCGGTCTCGGCGATCATCACCTTGTGGACCGTGTGGCCCTTGATGTCCATGCCGAGGATGTCCGTCGCACGGGCGACGGCCTCGTCCGCGGAGGCGGCCAGCTTGACGCCACCGGCCTTGCCGCGACCACCGACCTTCACCTGCGCCTTGACGACGGACTTGCCGCCCAGACGCTCGGTGATCTCGCGCGCCGCCTCAGGCGTGTCGATGACTTCACCGGCCAGCACCGGTACATCGTGCTTGGCGAAGAGGTCCCTCGCCTGGTACTCGAACAGGTCCACGCGCTTCCGTCCCTATCAGTGATCTCGCGGTTCGTTGGATGCGTGGGCGTGCCGCGAAGGGCAACGTGACGTCCGCTTGTCACAAGGGAGGCGCACACGGTGTCCGAGCGCGCGGCATGTCCGTCTCGCAGGTTATCGCCGCTTGAGGGGGCACCCTAAATCGAGGGTCACACACGAGCGGTGATACCTGTCACATGATGCCTGGTTTTCTGGCACGGCGTGCCGAGAGCGGCTGCCTCGGTGGCGATGTGCGAGGCCTCACCGGGCTGGGGTTGACCCGGTGAGGCCTCTGGGGCGGCCCCGGTGGCGCCGGGGCCGGGGCGGTTGATCCCCACCCCAATGGGGACCACCCGCCCGGGCCCGCGGGGCCCCGGCCGAACGGGCCGACGGCATTCGGCCATCCGGGTCCGGACACCCCGCGGAGCGGTGGGGGCTCTCAGCCCTGTCTGCGACTCAGCCCTGGTACCGGATGCCGTACCCGTCGTGGACGTCCTGGAAGTCCTGCCGGCTGTGCGCGTCCTGCAGGTACGTGGGTACGGCCGCACGGGCGACCCCTTCGGCCCCGCCGACGGCGTGCCCGGCGAGCGAGCCGCCGGCGTCCCGGACGGTGCCGTGGACGTCGCGGGCGAACCCTCCGGCCGACCGGCCGACCGGCACGGCCGCACCGGCGACCCCGGCCGCGAACGGCCCGGCCTCGCCCGCGACACCACGGCCCAGACCGCCGGCACTCCCACCGACACCACCGGCCACCGGCAGCACGGCGTCGGCAACCCGACCGGCGACGGGCCCCACGACGCCGGCGGCGGTCCCGGCCGTCTGGTGCACGGTCCCGGTCGCCTGGTAAGCGGTCCCGGTGGCGGTTCCTGCCGTCTGGTGCGCGGTTCCCATCGCGGTACCGGCCGCCCGGTAGACGGTCCCGGCGGCGGTCCCGGCCGTCTGGTGCACGGTCCCGGTGGCGGTTCCTGCCGTCTGGTGCGCGGTTCCCGTCGCGGTACCGGCCGCCCGGTAGACGGTCCCGGCGGCGGTGTCCGTGGTCTGTGCGGCCGCGGACCTCGTGGTGTCGGTGAGCGGTGCCGTCGCGCCGGTGATCCCGGCCGTGAAGGGCGGCACCTGGGCGGTGACGCCCTCGGCGAAGGCTCCGGTCTGCGTGGTCACACCGTGCGCGAGCGGGGGTACGGCGCCGACGACGCCGCCCGCGAAGGGGCGGACGTCACCCGCCACGCCGTGGCCGAGGGCGCCCGCGTCCGCGACGGCCTGCCCGGCGACCGGCACGACCCCGTGCACGGCACTGGCGGCCACCGGCGGCAGCACCGCGTCCGTGGCATCCCGTCCGGCCTGTCCGACCGGCCCACCGGCGTACGCCGTCGCATCCGCGCCCACCGGCCAGGCATCTCCGACGGCGCCCGTGGCGACCCCCTGCACCCCGTGGACGGCGCCCGCGACGGTGCCGTACCCGCCCGACACCGCGTGCCCGGCCGTGGCCCGGACGCCGCTCACGGCCTGGCCCGCGAGCGGCACGGCGCCGTTCACCGCAGCGGCGGCCACCGGCGGCACAGCAGAGGCGGTCGTCCCGTCCACCACCGGGGTGACCGCGCCCGGCACGGCCCGGACCGTGCCGACGACGCGCTGCTCTGCACCGGTGGCCGTGCCGGTGACCTGGGCGGGCACGCCGGCGACGGAGGCCCCGGCCGCGCCGGCCGCCCCGGTGGCCGTGCCTCGCACGGCGCTCGCGGCACCGGCGGTCCGGCCCTGCGCCGCGGCGACGGTCTGCTGCGCCGTCGTCCGTACGACGCCCTCGACACCCCGCGCCTTCAGGCGCGCGGCCGCCTGGGTGGCCTGGAACTTGCTCTGGGCGGCGGCCAGGGCCTCCTCCACCTCGGGAGCGAAAGAGGCGAGCGGGCCGAAGAGGTAGTCGATCTCGCTCTCGGGAGTGACATGGGCAACGGCCCGGGACGCACTCGAGACGCCGTGCGCAGCCGTGCGGGCGGCATGGGCCACGTCGCCGCCGAGGTGCGTGCCGCCGACGTGCGCACTGTCGACGTGTGTGCCGTCGGCCCGGACGTGCGCCCGCGCCTCGCGGGCGGCATGCGCGCCCCGGAAGGCCTCGGCGCCGCGGATCCTCGCGGCGGCCGGGACCTTGGTGTCGACGTGGCGGCGGGCCTGGTCGACGCTGCCGGAACCGATGCCGGTTGTCGCGGTCAAGGTGGCCGAGCCGGTCGAGCCGGCCGTACCGGTCAGACCGGAGACGGTGTCGGTGACTGTGTTGCTGACGGTGTTCTGGACGCCGGAGACGGTGTCGTGGACGCCGGAGAGGACGCCGTCGACCGTTCCGGCGACGGAGTCGGTGGTGCCGTCGGCCGCGGTGCCCGCGTCCGGCACGGTGACGGAGCCGGCGGACAGCTCGTCGGCGCTGGCGACGGCCGAGCCGAGCGCCCAGGCACCGGTGACACCGGCGGCGATCACGATCGAACGACGGATGTTCTTGTTCATTGCGTGCGTCAAGTCCTTCGGAAACGGCTGGGAACGTCTGGAATCGGCTGTGGGTGCCGTCCGGAGCCCGCTGAACGCCGATCGCGGTGAACGCTTCGACGGCCGGCAGCGCTGATCGCTGGAAGAGTCCGGACGGATGGGGCAGACCTGTTCCGCCCCGCGCGACAGATCCGCGGCGGGGAGGTCGGCCCTGCTGCCTAGCCGGGGAAGACGGGGATGTCCCGGTGCCGTTCCCGGGTGCGGGGCGCGTCGACGCGCGCGGCGGCGCCGGGCGCGAGCCGCAGGGGCGCCCGGTCGTCGGGGGTGACGGCGTGCGCGTCACCGTGGCGGGACGCGCTGCCGTCGGCGGCCTGCTTGCCGAGCACGCCGTCGGAGTCTCCGCTGGGCGCGGGCCGGCCGGGCACGCCCAGGGCGGCGGCGCCGTGACGCGCGAAGGTGTGCACCGCCGGCCACGGGACGGGGGCGGCCTCAGGGCCGGACACGGCGACCGGCGCCGGTGCGGCGACGGCGGTACGGCCCTGTTCGCGGGGGTGCCGCTGCTTCTGCCGTTCCACCGGAGCGGGCGCCGCCGTACCGCTGTGCCGCTGCGGGCCTGGCGCCGTGGACTTCGGCTCCGGCGTCAGCCGGCCGGGCATGTCCGTGACGTGGGTGACGTCGGGCAGGGACAGGGAGGGCGCCGAGGTCCGGGGCTCGTCGGCCACGGCCTGGGCGGCCGCGGTCACAACGGTCCGGGAAACGGTGTCGAGCACGTCGCGCACGGGAGTGACGGCCTGTTCGCCTGCGGTGTGGACCTGTCCGGCCACCCGCTCGGTCGCCGTACGGACCGCCTGTACGGCCTGTACCGCGTCCTCTTCCTGCCCGGCGGCCCCCACGGACCGCACCGAAGTCGCCCGCGCCGGCACCAGGGTCCCGTCGGCCGCGTGTGCCTGCTCGCCGCAGAGGAAACCCAGCGCGAACAGTCCGCCCACCAGCAGCACCAGTTGGAGCGCACGCCGCCCGGCCGCCGTACGCAGCGCGCGCACGGTGGTACCAAGGAGGGCTGCTGGGAAGGTCAAGGAGCTGGACATCCTCGGCTCGGCACGACACGGGCTCCGCCGATCCTTGCACGGCGCGCCCGAGACCGCGCAAGCCCCCCTGTTACCGATGAGTAGTCATGTCCCTTTTCTGGCCTCTTTCGTGTCCGGTTCTCGCCTCTTTCGTGTCCGGCGTCACACGGTGTCCGGTATCGGCAGCGGCCGCTTCTCCAGCGCGGCGGCCATGACGTCGGGGAACAGATCGGGCGTGCAGGCGAAGGCCGGTGCGCCGAGGGCGGCGAGCGCCGCCGCGTGCTCCCGGTCGTAGGCGGGCGCGCCCTCGTCCGACAGCGCGAGCAGCGCCACGAACTGCACCCCGGACGTCTTCATCGCCGCCACCCGCTTGAGCATCTCGTCGCGGATGCCGCCCTCGTAGAGGTCGCTGATCAGCACGACGACGGTCTCGGCGGGCCGGCTGATCCGCGACTGGCAGTAGGCCAGCGCCCGGTTGATGTCCGTGCCGCCGCCGAGCTGGGTGCCGAAGAGGACGTCGACCGGGTCGTCCAGCTGGTCGGTGAGGTCGACCACCGCCGTGTCGAAGACGACCAGCCGGGTGCCGATCGACCGCATGGAGGCGAGGACCGCGCCGAACACGGACGCGTAGACGACGGACGCGGCCATCGACCCGGACTGGTCGATACAGAGGATGACCTCCTTCCTCACGGACCGGGCGGCCCGCCCGTATCCGACGAGCCGTTCGGGCACGACCGTGCGGTACTCGGGCAGGTAGTGCTTGAGGTTGGCCGCGATGGTGCGGTTCCAGTCGATGTCGTGGTGGCGCGGGCGGCTGATCCGCGCGCTGCGGTCGAGGGCGCCGGTGAGGGTGGCCCGCGTACGGTTCGCGAGCCGCTTCTCCAGGTCCTCGACGACCTTGCGCACGACCGCGCGTGCCGTCTCCTTCGTCGTCTCCGGCATCGCCTTGTTCAGCGAGAGCAGCGTGCCGACCAGATGCACGTCCGCCTCCACCGCTTCCAGCATCTCCGGCTCCAGCAGCAGGGAGGCGAGGCCGAGCCGGTCGATGGCGTCGCGCTGCATGACCTGGACGACGGAGGAGGGGAAGTAGGTGCGGATGTCCCCGAGCCAGCGCGCCACGGACGGCGCCGAGGCCCCGAGCCCCGCTGAACGGTCCCGTCCCGCCTGCGGCTTGTCCCCCTTGCCGTAGAGCGCGGCGAGCGTGCCGTCCATCGCAGCGTCCCGGCCGGAGAGCGCGCATCCGGTGCCGTCGGCCTGATCCCCACCGAGCACCAGCCGCCACCGCCGCAACCGCTCCCGCGCCGGCTCCCCGGCCTCCAACGACACCGATTCGCTCGTCATGCACCCACCCCCGCAAGGCTGTTGTCCTCGGCCGTGCCACGCCCACTCGTGCCACACCCGCTCATGTCACACCGGGTCGTGCCGCACGCGGTCCTGTGGCATCGGATCGTCGGGCACGCGGTCGTGGGGCACGCGGTCGTGGGACACCCTGCTCGCTCGGCGGCATTCGGCCGGGCCGTCCCCGCCTCGACTCTCCCCTTCTCGTGAATCCCCGTCTCGCGGATCCCCGTCCCGAAAATCCCCGTCTCGGACATCTCCCGCGCAGTCGGCTCGCGCCCGGTCGGGTCAGGCCGGTCGGGGGCGCACTCGGCCGACGACCGCCGAGCCGTTTCCCGCTCGGCCGCGTCGCGCTCGGCTGTTTCCCGCTCGGCCGCTCTGCGCTGGGCCGCGTCACGGTCGGTCGGGTCGGCCAGGCCGAGCAGCAGGCGCAGCACGGGCAGCACGGCGTCGGAGCGCTCGGTGTCCGGTTCGGCGGCGAAGCCGGGGGTCATGGCCCGTTGGGCCGCCCGGCCGGCCTTCCGCTCTCCCGGGCCGCGCCTGACCAGTTCGCCGAGCGTTCTGCGCACCCCGGGCTCATACGCCGCGAACGTGCGGCGCAGCAGCGGCAGTACGTCCGTGAACGCCTCCGCCGAGACCCCGGTCAGCCAGCTGTCCACCAGACCGAGCAACCGCTCGTCGTGCACCAGCAGCAGTCCGCCCGTGCCGCCGACGAAGCCCTCGATCCAGGCGGCGGCGTCGGCGGGCGGAGTCCCCGGCGACAGCGCGAGCCCCATCAGCCGCGCCGCCTCGTCGGGCCCCACTTCACCGTCGTCCAACAGCAACCGCACCGCCCGCCCCCGCAGCACACCGGGCACGCTGTCACGCGACGACAAGGCCCGCAGCACCGCTCGCCAGCGGTCACGCAGATCACCGCGTCCGGCATGGGCGACGGCACCGCCGCCCGCCCCGCCCCCGGCGCACCCTCCAGCACCCGGACCGGCACCCGCGTTGGGATCGCCGGCCGCGCCGGCCCCCGCAGCAGGACGGCCAGGATCACCGGCTCCGGCACCGGCGTGCGCGCCCGCTCCCGGACCCGCGCTGCCACCCGCCCCGGCACCCGCCGCCGCCAGCGTCTCCGTCAGCAGACTCACCGCCGTGTGCACGGCGTCCACATGGGCGCGCATCTCAGCCGCCGCATCCGTGTCGAGCGCGGTGCACGCCGGGGGCAGGCCGACGAAGATGCGTTCGGCGAGGCCCGCGGCGACGCCGGCCAGCGCGCCGGTGTCGGTGCCACGCACGTCGCCGTAGCGCAGGGAGCGGACCAGGGCGGGCAGGGCCTGGGCGAGATGGCCCACGTCGGCGTCAAGCGCGGCCCGGTCGGCGAGGACGCGCATGACGACGGGCAGCGCATCCGGCAGCCCGGCGAGCAGGCACTGCTCGGCGAGCGCGGTGACGTCGGCGAGGGTGCCCGCGGCCGTCGCGTCCGCCTCGGCCCTGGCCTGCGCCGCGCCCAGTACGGTCGTCCCCCACACGCCCGCCTCGGCGACCCGCAACGACAACTCCGGCTCCCACCTCAGCCGCCACGTCTCCCGGAACGTGCCCGTGCTCCCCCGTGACCGCGCGGGCTCGCCCCAGCCGACGCCGAGCAGCCGGAGCCGGTGCAGCAGCCTGCTGCGGCCCGCGTCGGTGTCACCCCGCAGGTCCAGCTCCAGTTCGCGCTCCAGCGCCTCGGGTTTCAGCCGCAGCGACCGCTGTTGCCGGGCCAGGTCGCGCTGCAGCGGCACCGCGGGCGCCGACTCCGGGACCTCGCCGAGGGCGTCCCCGACCACCAGCCGGTCGTGCACCAGCGCCAGCGGCACGTCCGAGCCGTCCCCCATCACCGCGCGCACCGCGTCGGTGGTCTCGCCCAGCCCCGGCAGCGGGCGCCCGCGCAGTGCCGCCAGGGTCTCGGCGAGCCGGACGGCCTCGATGACATGGGCGGAGGAGACGATCCTGTCCTCCTCGCGCAGCAGCCGTGCCACCTTGGTCAGCCATCGCTCGACCGGCCGGTCGGGGGCGTGGAACAGATGGCCGTACCAGCCCGGCGAGTCGATGCCCGCGCCGTACCCGCTGGACCGGGCGAGTCGGCGGTGGGTCCAGGGCACCCAGGTCAGGTCCGTTTTGACCTTGGGCAGCCCCTTCAGCAGGGATCGGTCGGCGGTGACCGTGGTCTTCTCGCGCAGCGCGGGCACATGCCAGGCCCCGCAGACCACGGCCACCCCGTCGCCGAACTCCTTGCGCGCGGTGCGCAGCCGGAGTCGCATGTGCGCCTCGCGGACCAGGTCCCGGGAGTGCCCGCCGGCGCCGTACCGCTCGCGGAGTGCCCCCATCGCCTCCTCCAGCGCGGCGAAGGGCGCGAACGGGTCCCGCTCCCCCGGTCCCCGGTGCTCGACCACGTCCTCCCACCAGCGTTCGGGGTCGTCGTATCCGGCGGTCTCGGCAAGCACGGCGAGCGGGTCGACCCGGACCTGCTCGCCGGTGCCCCGGCCGTCATCGGCGTCCGGGCCGGCGCCGGGCCGGGTGGACGGGCCGGGTCCGGGAAGAGCTTCCCCCTTCTTCTCCTTCTCCTCCCACGCGAGCGTGTGCGCGGCCGGCAGATCGATGAAGTGGGCCGGGACGCCGTGTTCCAGGGCCCAGCGGATCGCCACCCATTCGGGGCTGAACTCGGCGAACGGCCAGAACGCCGAGCGGCCTGGCTCGTCCACGGCATGGGCGAGCAGGGCGACCGGGGGCCGTAGGTCCGGGTCGGCGGCCAGCGGGATCAGCGTGTCGGCCTCAAGCGGGCCCTCGATCAGGACGGCGGCGGGCCGGGCGGCGTCCAGGGCGGTGCGCACCGCGCGGGCGGAGCCGGGGCCGTGGTGCCGCACGCCCAGCAGGAGCGGTCCGCAGCCGTGGGTCTTGGGCCAGCGGCTGTCGTCGTCGGTCATGCGCTTACCTCCCGGCACGCGCGGTAGAACTCCGTCCAGCCCTCGCGCTCGCGGACGACCGTCTCCAGGTACTCCTGCCAGACGACGCGGTCGGCCGCCGGATCGCGTACGACGGCGCCGAGGATGCCGGCGGCGACATCGCCCGGGCGCAGCACGCCGTCGCCGAAGTGGGCGGACAGAGCGAGGCCGTTGGTGACGACCGAGATCGCCTCCGCCGTGGACAGCGTGCCGCTGGGCGACTTCAGCTTGGTGCGGCCGTCGGCGGTGATGCCGTCGCGCAGCTCGCGGAAGACGGTCACGACCCGGCGGATCTCCTCGATGCCGTCGGGCGCGGCCGGCAGGTCGAGGGAGCGGCCGATCTGCTCGACCCGGCGGGTGACGATGTCGACCTCGGCGTCGGCGCTCTCCGGCAGCGGCAGTACCACGGTGTTGAAGCGGCGGCGCAGCGCGCTGGAGAGGTCGTTGACCCCTCTGTCCCGGTCGTTGGCGGTGGCGATGAGGTTGAACCCGCGGACCGCCTGGACCTCCTGGCCCAACTCGGGGATGGGCAGGGTCTTCTCGGACAGGATGGTGATCAGCGTGTCCTGCACGTCGGCCGGGATACGGGTCAGCTCCTCCACGCGCGCCGTCATGCCCTCGGCCATGGCGCGCATGACGGGGCTGGGCACGAGGGCGTCGCGGCTCGGTCCGTGCGCGAGCAGCTGCGCGTAGTTCCAGCCGTACCGGATCGCTTCCTCCGGGGTGCCTGCCGTGCCCTGCACGAGCAGGGTGGAGTCACCGCTGACGGCGGCCGCCAGGTGCTCCGACACCCAGGTCTTGGCGGTGCCGGGCACGCCGAGCAGGAGCAGGGCGCGGTCGGTGGCGAGCGTGGTGACGGCGACCTCGACGATCCGGCGCGGGCCCACGTACTTGGGTGTGATCACCGTGCCGTCCGGCAGGGTGCCGCCGAGCAGGTACGTCGCCACCGCCCACGGCGACAGCTTCCAGCGGGCCGGACGCGGACGGTCGTCCTGCGTGGCGAGTGCGGCGAGTTCGGCGGCGAAGGCGTGCTCGGCGTGCGGTCGGAGCGCCTGTGCGCTCTCGGACGCGCCCTCGCCGTCGGTCGGTTCGGCGGTCGTCGGTCGCACGGACGCGGACATGGCTGACATGGCTGAGGCCCCCTCCAGCTCGGCCGGTTCGGATCTGGCATCCACCGTGCACCACGCCACTGACAATCGCTCTGACCTGCGCAAACGCCTGCTCCAGACGGATTGTCAGTGGCGGGACCTACCGTCGGAGGCATGACTGAGCAGGGGGTGCGCTGGACCGCGGAGCAGGTGCTGTCGCTGGCGCCTGACATCGCGTCACGCAAAGCGGGAGGCAAGCTCGGCACGGCCGGTCCGTGGTCCGAGGCGGGGAGCGGAGAGGGGACGGTGTGGGGGCTGTGCAAGGGCAGCGGCAGCAGGCCGTACCAGACGGTGGTCGATCTCGCGGACGCGGCCGGACCGGCGTACACGTGCAGTTGCCCGAGCCGTAAGTTCCCGTGCAAGCACGCGCTCGGACTGCTGCTGCTGTGGGCGGGTGACGACGGCTCGGTGCCGGCGTCCGCAGAGCCGCCGGACTGGGCCGGGCAGTGGCTCTCGGGCAGACGCAGGCGCGCCGAGAGCAAGCAGGGCCCGAGCGAGGGGGGTTCCGGGAGCGGGTCCGCCGATCCGGAGGCGGCTCGGCGGCGGGCCGACCGCCGGGCCGCGCGGGTCACCGCGGGTGCGACGGAGCTGGAGCAGCGCCTCGCGGACCTGCTGCGCGGCGGCCTGGCCGCGGCCGAACAGGCGGGGTACGGCCTGTGGGACGAGACGGCGGCCCGCATGGTCGACGCCCAGGCACCCGGACTTGCCGCGCGTGTACGGGAGTTGGGGGCGATCCCGGCATCGGGCGCGGGCTGGCCGGCCCGGCTGCTGGAGGAGTGTGCGCTGCTGCACCTGCTCGACCAGGGCTGGCTGCGCCGCGACCGCCTGCCGGACGCCCTCGCGGCCACGGTCCGCTCCCGGCTGGGTCTGCCCGCCACGGCGGACGGTGCCTCGCTGCGCGACCGCTGGCTGGTCCTCGCCCAGTACGACACGGCCGACCCGAAACTGACGACCCGCCGGATATGGCTGCACGGCGCCGGCTCGGACCGCACCCGCCTGCTGCTGTCCTACGGCGCGGCGGGCCGGGCTCCCGAGCTGTCCCTGCCGGTCGGGCTGGTCCTGGACGCGGAGCTGTCCGCCTATCCAGGGGCAGGCCAGTTCCGGTCCGCCCTGGGCGAGCGGTTCGCCCCTCCCGCACCGGCCGCGTTCCGCCCGCCGGGCACGAGCACGGCCGAGGCGGCGGCCCGGTACGGCGAGGCGCTGCGCGACGACCCCTGGCTGGAGTCGGTCCCGGTGACGCTGGGCGGGGTGATACCGGTCCTGGACGGCGACGAGTGGCAGCTGGCCGACGCCGACACGGACTCCGCTCTGCCGCTGACCCGGGCCGCCCGCTCCCGCCCCGGCCTGTGGCGGCTGGTCGCCCTGTCCGGCGGCGCCCCGGTCACGGTCTTCGGCGAGTGCGGCCACCGCGGCTTCACCCCGCTCACGGCCTGGCCGGACGGCGCGGGCGAGCCGGTGCCACTGTGCTGACCGGCCTGCCGGAAGGCAGAACGCACCGGCACCCCTCGGACACTCGCAGGGAAGGGAACGCGATGAACGGGACGACGACTCCGGCCGACGTGGACGGCGGGGCCCCGGCCGGCTCCTGGGAAGACCTGGTCACCACCGCTCTGCTCGGCACCGACCGGCGCCCCGCGGCGTACGCCGGGTCCGGCCGGGAGGCACCCCTGGCGCTGCTCGACGAGGCCGCCGTGGCGACCGTACGGCGGCGGGCCGGGCTACGGCCCGCGCGCTC